>JACQRL010000279.1 GCA_016206485.1 Planctomycetota bacterium
CCCCTATAATCATTTCAGATTTTGGATTGTTGATTGTTGATTGTGGAATGTGGAATGTGCATCACTAAATTTACGATTTATCGGACATCGTTGTGATCAGCATACGATTCTATAGCAGAAATAAATGATGTTTTATATTTATCGAGCTGATATTTTTCAGCAACGCATTCAACCGCGCTTATTGTCTTTTCTTCTACAAAGACAGCAAGAAAATATGAGACATTTTGAAGCTCAAATTCCATCATTGAGCCATTCAGTTTGCTTCCTTTAATCTCACTAATATTTAAAAGAGTGTACCCTTCTGATTTCTTGTCATTCAATATGGCTGAGTCCCAGAATTTCTGGTCAGCCTTCGGATCATTAGGAAATCTTCTTAGAGTAATTATAGAGCCGTCAGGGGATGTGGCTTTATAGTCATAGTTTCTCGATCTAACCTCGGCAAAACCTTCAGGTGTTTTTATGTAAAATCGGGGTGTACATGAAATACACGCTAACAATGCAATCAAACCCAAGGCAAGAAATGCTTTGTTATTACTACTCATATGAAAGCAGGTAGCGAACACCCAATTTTTTTAACCAAGAAAACTGAGGTTTTATTGAAAACTGCTCGGTCTCAACTGCCCCTTTAGAGCCAAAATGAATGGTTACGGTCGAAAACGCAACGAGCTGATCATACATTTTAATCTTTCCTTTTAAAAGCTCGATTTCTTCTGTTATTTTCTTTAATTCAAGTTCTATCTGAAGGGCATCTTTTATCTCTGCTCTGGCAAGAAGCTCATGAAGACGCTTTTGCACAACTAAAGCGTTTTCTAATCTTATTGTCAGATCTGTATATTGCTCTGTTATATCTTCGGTTTGAATCGACTTTGATTTAACCACCCCCATTTTAGACACTTCTTCAAGAAACTTCGTAAAATCCGCTGCCGGGACCCTGATTATTATCGTACTATTCAATTGTCCTTTCAACCATCCCTTATACTGAGTTGTTAATTGAATAACTTTATTTACAGCTTCTTCTGCATTCGGGACTTCAATCTTTAATATCGCCTGATAAATTAACAGCCTGTCATTCAAGGCAGGGATTTTGAACAATGTTTGTTCTGAATGAACTTTTCCAGCTCCTGAACGGGATTCTGCATTTATTTCAGATATTTCAGACGGATCTATTATAATCGCATTATTTTCTAAATAAACCTTATCCTTAACGACTTTTTGTAAAACAAGACCTGATTGAGGCGCTGAATCATATTCAGATTTCCTATAACCATAACCTTCATAAGAACAGGAAACAAGCATTGAAAAAAGTGGGATGATTATAATAAGCCGCACCTTTCAAATCTTAATGAAATAGCAAAACAGTTCAAGAACATATTATTACTGTCTACTCAGAACCATCGGCATACTTATAAGCGCATAATTTTATTGATCGGGTAGATTATCTTTCTTTTTCAGCAGAAATCATCTCGATAACTTCAAACAAAAACTTTCCTAGTTCATATGAATTTGGAGATCTTTCATAGAATTTAACGATTTTATATTTGCTGTCATTATCAGCGCTTCTCAAAACAACAAATGCCCCCTCATTATTGGCCTTCCACTTACTCTTTATTTCGAATGGGCACTTATCAAAATCTTCTTTAACAAAAAGCGCTTTTTTTCTCAGATTAACGAGAATTTTGTCGGATAAGACTTCCATAGTTCTTTTGGAATTTCTGCCGCCTCTTCTAAGAAATGCATATATAACAAGTCCGGAGTCTTTTTTTGCATGGTTATTCTCAATCGCTTTGTCTATATCATTGCCCCAGTTTGGAGAATCATCTATAAAAGCATCAAGCACTCTTTTATAATTTTTTTCTATGCTGAATTTTGATGCCGTAAATGGTTTACACAGTTTATTCAGAAACGGATCTGTAATTACAAAACTCGGTATATTCTTGATATCAAACCTGCCAAGAATATTTGCTGAATCAGTCCTGAAAAGAATAAATTTATTTTTTAATTCATTGACAAGGTCCGGATCCTCCGAAATCCTTTGAAAAAGAAGATAATACTGAGAGACAACATTATTCCACACTGTCAATGCAAGAACAATACTTCCAATCCCTTCTATTGTTTTTGTAGCGACGACAGAGTCTATTTTTCCTATAGTAGAAAGCAGCAAAATCGGTTTTTTCTGGGCAATTGAAAGCTCAACTGCCTTATCAAATTCATGCAGAAAATCAGTCTCCTTTAATTCGATCTCTTCTCCTTCCTGAAGAGGCTGTACTAAACAAGTAATGAAAAACAGAAATATCGCGAATTTTACAGCTACCATTTGCAGAAATAAAACTGACCGTAATTCTCCTCTGCCAGTATTTCGAGAAAATCAGAATCTGCATCTACTCCAAAGGCGATTGTGTTTATTGAGATCTTTCTTACAGCATTTAACTTTTTGACATAAGAAAATATATCATCAGTTGAGATGATAGCCCCATAGGTAGGATTTCCATCGGTCAAAAGAATAAAGGAATCTGCATCTCCCAACAGATCGAACGGATCAATCGAAGTGTTGAGCAAAAACTCCTCAGTCTTGTTCTCACTTCCCCTTGCTGCCTTCAACTTAAAACTATACAGTAATACATTGCTTATCCCTGTCAAACCTGCCGGGCTACATCCTGATATCACAAAGTTCATTGCCGACTCTTTCACCTGCCAGCTTGCTGTAACCAGATCTGACTTCCAGGGGAAATAGTTCATCTGAAACCACACTATATTGAACTGAGTATCTGCAGGCATCATGTAGAGAACACGAAGCATTTCTTTCTGAAGCTGTTCAAATTTAGTCTCTATTTTTTTGGTACGCCACTGCGACAACAAATCTTTGCATTTTTCATAATATAAGAGGTCATCTTTGCTTAATTTATCCGTCTGCACTATTTCCGGAATCGGTTCACCTTGCTGCCCGGTTGCAGCGGTTGATTCCGCCTCAGATTTCGACCCCACACTTTTTCCAAGCGTTATATCTGTTCTCGAAGGATCTTTAAACATTGATAGAGATGCATCCAAAAGAAAAATAATTCGGTTTGTATAAACCCTCACCTGGAAAACTTTTATCGGCTCTATCACAGTTACGACCTCTGTGCCGGTCGTCTGCCCTTTAAGAACATTTTCCCACATATCTGCAGAATCAGTCTCGAGCTTGACATCCGTAAAGCTCTTCAGAATCTCAACTATTTTCATCCTGACTCTTGTAGTTAGATCTTTCTTTCTGAGCACATTGACCAGCCGCCCTGCCAGGCTTTTATCATTGATCTTTTGAATGATTTCCAGTGCGACTAATTTTGCTTCCCATGTATAGCCTCCTTCCAGCATTCTGAACAAAAGTTCTAAATCATCGATTGAAGGTTTGATCGCCAAGGCATTTGCGACAGCGACGTGATGGAATGAAGAATCACTTTTGAGAAGCAGGTCAAATAAACCAATCACCTCAGAAGTTTTGTGAAAACCAAGTCCTGTTATAATATACAGCTGATATCTTCGTTTAAGAGGAGTTCCGGCAGGCTTCGAAACTTCGCCTGCCAAGAAATTCAATGCCTCTTTAGATTTTAACGAACTGACATATTTTAAAAACTCATTTAAAACCGAGATGCTGATCTTATACTCATTCGATAATTTGCCTTCTTCTCTTAGAAACTCCCCGTCGAGCAGTTTACAAGCCATTTTAACCGACTTAATCTCATTATCAGCTGCAAGCGACTTTGTAAGAAACAAAAGACACTTTCTTCTTTCTGCGGACTTTTCACTGTTCCATTTCGCACTGAAATACTTACTTGCTTTCTCAAACGAAATATTTTCATCACCGGAAAATGCACTTACACAAAGCACCGGTGAGAGGAAGTAAAGTAATAATTTCATTTGTTGTTATTTTTATTTTTATCCGAATTGATCAAATCAATCATCGAATAAAAATATTTTCCCAGTTCATACGCAGCAGGAGCTCTCTCAAATATTTTACTGATCTTATATTTATCTTCATTTTCGGCAGGTCTTATGATTACAAATGATCCTTCACCCTTGGCGGACCACTTACTTTTTACATCAGAATGGCACGTATCAAAATCTTCTTTAACAAACAACAGCTTATGTCTCAAACCTACGAATGTTTTATCTGACAAAACGGAAAGTGTCCGCGCAGAGTTTTTACCATCCTTCCTTAAAAATACCAATACTACAAGCGTGCTATCATTTCTTTTCATCCGTGAATAATTTTCAAGGATAGCTTTAGCGATATTTTCTGTCCAGTCAGGCGCGTTTTCTGTAAATGTCCCCAAAGCCTTCTTGTAGTATTTCTCAACACTGAATCTGGAGGCAGTGAATGGTTTGTAAATTTTTTCCATGAATGGATCCAGGATAACAAAACTGGGAATATTTTTCACCTGGAGCCTGCCGAGTATATCTTCCGAATCTGTTCTAAAGAGAATGAAATGCTTTTTGAGTTCACTTACAAGATCGGGATTTTCGGAAATTCTGCTGAAAATCATCTCATACTGAGAAGCAACAGCTGCCCAAGCGGCAGCAGCAAGCCCTCAGCCGCCACCAACAGCTTCAATACATTTTGACGCGGCTACAGAATCGATTTTACCCAAGGTAGTAAGGAGCAGAATTGGTTTTTTTTGTGCAGCCGAAAGCTCAGCTGTTTTATCAATCTGATAGAGAAAATCTGACTCTTTTAACTCCTCTTCAGAAACCTTATTTTGACCGGAAAACCCTGCAAAGAACGGTAAAAACAGGACAAACCCTATATATCTGACCATCTTAATATTTATGATCATATAAATAATAGACGACCAAACAATCTAACATATGGGATCTTCCTGCAACCATATATATTAAACAACAAAAAAGCGAAATATTATAAAAAAAAATGCGCGAAATGGCTCTGGGTAATATCATGATTTGATTATTTGTCTTAGGAGGAAATGTGATGAAAATGATCTCTGTTTTATTTGTATTTTTCTGCGCTGTTTCGAATACTACATTATTTGCGGTTGAATCCGCAAATGACTGGCTTAACAGCAGTGATAAAACGTTTGCTGTTAACAATCTTGAAAACGTCACTTATAATTTATCTAATTTTAATCTTGAAAATATTACTATTTAACAAGATAAGAAAACTTTGACGCAAACTCTTCCTTGGTGATTCCGGCTGTAGTTGCCAAACCTGTCAGTATCTCCTTATCGGTAAAATCACTCGGTTTAAGTTTTATCATGTAGCTTGATGCTGCCTTATAATATTCGGAGTTTATATCTACATGCCTTGTCTTGATGCGCCCTGTCTTTTTATCGAATATCTCATCAAGCGGGATCGGATGAAGTTCTCCACTTATATAGCTTATCATCGCATTACTTCCTCCAGAGAGCAGAAACCTGACTGCTCCATATCCGAGTCTTCTGGTGTAATCAATATCAAACGGTATGGGCGCGCACGATCTTAATTCATAACCGATTGTTTTATTCACAATAGTGAGCTTGTCGCCTTTTTTGTGAAACCGTTTTTGGAGTTCAGATTTCACAACATAACCAAGATCTAATTCTGAAAGCCTTACATGTCCGAACTCATCATATTCGATATTTCCAATCTTTTTCAGTTCATCCTCTGATATCTTCTCAGCAAGTCCTTCGGCGAGAACCGCGACTCCGTCATCTCTCCCCATCCATTTTCTTTTTATAATCGCTCCCTCTAAAATATCGCAGATTTCTTTAAGGGTCACGCTTCTTTTTTCAAACTCCTCAGGAATAATCGCAAGGGTTGCGCCTGCTGCAAAAGTGATTCCAAGAGCAAGGAATCCTGCGCCTCTTCCCATTGTGACTGTTATATACCAGCGGCCAGTAGTTTTCGCATCTTCCATCAGATTCTGAATTAAATATGTGCCGAAATGACGGGCAGACTGAAATCCGAATGATGATAATCCGGACGGCAGAGGAAGATCATTATCAATAGTTTTTGGGACATGAACGACCTGTATAGATCCGCCCATCTGCTTTGCAATCCTTGTGGCGCTTGACGCGGTATCATCACCTCCTATTGTGATCAAATATTTAATACCCAGCTTCTTCAGTGAGGCAATCACTTTTTCAACGCCGCCTTCAACCTTGACCGGATTGGCGCGGGATGTTCTTAACACTGACCCTCCGGCAAAATGGATCCTCGATATTTCAGAAATTGTAAGCTCCTTCGTCTTTATGGTATCCGACTTTAACAGCCATTTAAATCCGTCATATATCCCGATTACTTTTAGTCCTGAATTAATCGCTTCGATCGTGGCGGAGCCTATAACACCATTAATACCGGGAGCCGGGCCGCCACCGACAAGAATAGCAAGTTTATCCACTAGTTATAAATTCTGTTTATAAATACCGGTGATCTCACGAAGAAGTTCAATAGCCTCTTCACGCGGCCGCTGAAAAGAATTTCTTCCGATTATTGAACCAAACCCGCCGCCATCTCTGATTTGTTTTATTTCATTGAATATTTCATCTTTTGACTTGGCAACACCGCCGGAAAATATCACGATTCTTTTACCGCAAAAGGATGATTCGATTATATGTTTTATACGCTGGGAAAGGCTTCCAATCTGGATCCCTTTGCCTTCAATAATCTTTTTCGACTCACCTTGTTCAATAAATGAGGTCGGAGGTTTAACTTTAACTATATGAGCTCCGAGCTGGCAAGCTATATGGGCTGCATATGCTACGACATCAATAGCAGTTTCTCCTTCTTTTGACATTCCGCTTCCGCGCGGATAAGACCAGATAATTGCAACAAGTCCCTTGCTTTTCGCTTCAGATACAATTGATCGCGCTTCTTCAAACATTTCTTTGCTTCTTGCCGAGCCGGGATATATTGTGAGCCCAACGGCAACACAGCCAAGTCTCAGCGCATCATCAACCGAACCTGTAATAGCGCTGATAGGATCGGATGTCTTCTGAAGTGAATCGTTATTATTGAGTTTTAAAATGAGCGGGATCTCACCTGCAAATTCTGATGCGACTACTTCTAATTGTCCCAGCGGAGCAGCATATGCATTCAATTTAGCATCGATTGCAAGTTTTATGTGATAAGATGGATCATACCCACCCGGATTTGGTCCAAAACTTCTGGTTGGACCATGTTCAAAACCCTGATCAACAGGCAAAATGACAATTTTTCCGGTACCAGCAAGGACTCCTGTGTTGAGTATCCTTGCAAGATTAGTCAAAGTTCCAGGGTTTTCACCATTATACCAACTCAAGATCCGCCTAACAGTTTGTGTAATCATGGACCAAGAGTATACATGTAAACCAGAAACTTGAAACTTAAAACTTGAATCACGAATCTTAAATCTCTAGAAGTTATCTCATAAATACCCATCACAGATTTCACGGATTAATACCGATGATTGCACGGATGAATCTATGCACTCTGTGTAAAATTACCAATATATGAGAC
>JACQRL010000280.1 GCA_016206485.1 Planctomycetota bacterium
ACACAGCATAGACTTAGACCTACCTTTTAAAAACCCGGGGATGAACTTGGGAATCCGCCGGGTTTTACCTCTCAATGGTAGTAAAGCACCATAATAGAATTGGAGCGTTTCTGGCAACTTCCAAATTACGTGGGATTTGCAAACAGTCCATAATCCCATAAATTTTTCTTCAAAATTATAAATTTTCATTAAGATTCTGATGCTTTTTCGGTTATATGGATGAATATGTGCTGGGTCGTTAAAAAATTCTTTTCCACATATAAAAGGCCTTTCTAGTTCAAAGTTTGTAACAATAATTATTAACTTGCCATTCTTTTTTAAAATTCTATGGAGTTCTAATAATATATTGCTGGGGCTTTGAAGGTGTTCTATTACAGAATACATAATTGCTATATCAAACTCATTATCTTTAAATGGCAATTTGTCCTTTTCAAAATTAATTCCATCGCAAATATCAATTCCCGTTGCTTCAATCCCATGTTCCGCACAAACCCTTACAAAAGAACCGTCACCGGAGCCCACATCTAAAACTTTGCCAGAGAAGTCCGATTTTAATATTTTTTGGAAAAGAACTTTAAAGGTTTTCAATACCCTTTCCTGCATGTATAAACGGTCTGGTCGAAATTGTCTCTCCTGCCAGAGCTTATTGTAATGAATTGTATCTTCTTCCGTCATTTTCCCTTCCTTTTTATAATTTTTTTATCTCGCCATTATAATCAATAAATTCTTCTTTGTTAATATTAAAAGCAAGTAAATTCCCGTAACCATCTTCTTGATAAACTGCTCCTGCATCAATACCAATTTTATACTTATCAATATACGGCTCCTTAAATGCTGTGTGTCCGAATATCACCCTGCGTCCCTGGTAAAAAAATCCTGAATCTATAAATTTGTTCCTGATAAACACCATCTCTTCTTTATTGTGCTCATCTAAAGATATGTCCTTATTCTCAGGATTAATACCAGCATGAATTCCTAAAAAATTATCATTAATCTCATAATAAAATTTTAGATTTGCACAAAATTTTAAAAACTCAGACAGGATTTTTCTCGCTTCTCCTTTTCGTGATAAAATTGATCGGGCATGATCGTCATCTAATTCTTTTCCCATATAGCTTTTTAAAGTTGCGACCCCGCCATAATCAATCAAAAAATCTAAAAACCTCTCTTCGCCGGCAAAATACTGCAACCAAGCATACTCGTGATCCCCCATCAGAAAAGTGCACTTTTTTATTTTGGCAAGATGAGTTAGGCAACCGATAACCTCTTTTGCCTTATCCCCTTTATCCACAAAGTCACCCAAGAACACATACTCTTTAGCATGCTTTTCCAAAATAGCCAGCAGACTAGAAAGCTTTTCATATTCACCGTGAATGTCAGCAATTACATATATCATTGGGCGAGCCAACTTTTATTTTCCTGTAGAAACTCATTCAGTTTTTTTTCAAAATCATAATCAAAATCATCTAACAAACCCTTTATTTTTGAGTTATCCAAATAAAACTTTATATAATCCAAAGGTTCTTTTACTTCTATTTTCGAGTCTGATCCTGTGAGCTTTTTGATTTTAAAGGCAGTATCGACAAAATCTACTTCTTGGCCATAACCACAATTAATAACCTCCCACTGTTTACCCCAATCGTACTTATCCAATACTTCTTTGGTCATACTAGTGGCATCATCTACGCTTAAGCTCTCCCAAAATTTCAACCCCGTAGAATCAACCACTACCTCCTCACCTTTTAATATCTTCTTTGATAAATTATATATGTATCCTGAATCTTTGGGGTATCCGTATAACCCTGGATAGCGTAAGATTAAAGCATTGATCATGCCTTTGTTGGCATAGCTTTTAATTGCTTCTTCAGCCCACTTCTTTGATATACCATAGAAATGAATTGGCTCCAATAGTCCATCTTCTTTAACAGGTATCCTATTACGAACACCATAAACTGTCATTGAGGAACAGAAAATAATGTTTTTTATCCCTTTATCAACCATCGCTTCTATTAGGTTTATCGTTGAATTTAAATTAATCTCTACAACATCATCAGGACACCTTCCGTCATTTTGGATTCTAATTACTGCCGCGCAATGAATAACCAAATCTATATCAGAAGACAAAACCTTCCCTATAGACGCCTTGTTTCTAATATCGCACTGCGCGAAATTATATTTTTGGGCTTCTTCATCTGATAAATAATTACCTTCGGTTCCACTCGCTATAATTCTAATCTTATTGTTATCCGACAAACATCTTGCCAAATGAGATCCTAAAAACCCGGTTCCACCTGTTATCAAAATATTCATATTAATCTTCTTCAAAATATAATTGATCATAAAATCGAGACATAATTAAATTTTCTTTAAATGGCAACAACTTTCCTGAATATTTCTTATTTTCGATCAATACATCTATCTCATTTACTCCTGCCTCCATTGTAAGCGCAATGGTCGTGGAATATCTCGGGTTTATTTCAAATACAATAGGCACTCCATCATCTCTTAAAATCAACTGGACATTAAAAGGCCCGTTCGCTTTAAATTTTTTTTGAATCTGCTGACAAAGGTTTTGAATATCATTATTTTTCCTGGTTATGGCTGTTATGGTTATCCCCCGTTTATAAATTACTTCTTTTGGCACAACAGCTAATACCTCCCCATTTTTGTTAACTACCACCGAAACTGTAAATTCTCTTCCCTTGATTTTTTCCTGAATTAGTATTTCATCTTCTGGCAGGCCTGACACTATTTTATAAGCCTCCTGCTGCTGCCGAGACTTTATTTCCATCACATTTCTGCTCCCACAACCACTTCTTGGTTTCAAAATAAATGGATAGTCTAAATCCTTACACCCTTCGGAAAACAAATGTGTTTTCGGATAAGGTAGATGGCACTCTTTAAGTTTTTCAAATAAAAGCCATTTATCTAAAACGGTTTTTGTAAAATAATATTCCGGAAGAAGAATCATTAAGTTGGGGAAATATTTTTTTATCTCATAAGACTTTAATAGTTCAGCATCAACCAAAGGCACTAATACATCTACCTTTTCTTCCGCAATCAGATTCTTCATAACATCAATGAACCGTTCATCTTTTCCTGCCGGCAAAACATAGGACTTATCAGCGAATTTCAACCCCGCTGCCCATTTATCCGCGTCACCTAAAATAATCCTATATTTGCCCGTTTCTTTCAAACACTTTGCAGCGGCTATTGTCCCTGATCCACCGCCTCCTGTCATGAATATTGTTTTTAACATAGACCTTTCTGTCTATGGCTTGCCGATTTTCCTAAAATCCACTCTGTTAACCGTAAGGCGCCATTCCCGTCTACATAACTTTTGCCTATCTTACTGCGCCTAACCCTTTCTCTGTATGGCGTAAGTTTATTAACAGCATCAGTTATTTTTTTTAATAAATTCTTATCATGATGCCAGCCAATATATTCTAAAAATCCTGTCTTTTTCCAACGTTTGATATTCCCTATCTGGTTTTGCGCCAAGCAAACTGCAATGGTAGGAACACCAAGGTATGCTAATTCATTCAACACTTGCCCACCCCCTGATATGCAGAGATCGGTTTTCTGCATTAACAAACACATTTCTTTAGCGTTCAGATTAGAATGTATATTAACTTTTGATCTATTAAAAAGAACGCGGACCTTTTTACTCATACTTGTTACGTGTACATTAAAATCATAATCGGATAATAAGTTAATAACGTCTATCGTAAGATCAGTGCAATTTGTTCCTCCAAAACTAACAAGGATATTCTTAATCTTTTTATTGATTCTCTTATTCGGACTTTTTCGGAATTCTTTACGGAGCGGGAGATATTTGTTCCCGACTAAATATTCAATACCCCTTCTTTTTTTATACCCAACACTATCTTTATCCTTAACAGAAAGATTGACAACCGCATCAACTTCATAACGAAGACGGTTGTAATCATCTATGGCAACAACGTAAGGTTTACATTTAGACTCATGCAACCTTTTATAAAAATTCGCAGGGGCCCGATAAGAATCGACAATTATTATTGTCTCATCCCCAACTAATTTCTGGATCCTATCTAACCTTTTTAACCAGTTTGAACACAAAAAATTAATATTATTGGATTTCAAAAAATCCTTTGCCTGTCTATCTACCCTGACAATGAATTTAACATCAACTTCAGGTCTTGTTTCAGTGAAAGATTGAGCTACAGCCAAACACCGGGATATATGCCCATAACCTACTTCCGCACCACCCTCTGTTAGAATGAAAACATTGATCATTCTTTACTTTTTTTCTTATTTAACTGCCACTAAGACTTCTTAGATTCTTAGTTTCAAAATAGTCCAATCGCTCTAAATAGTACTCTAATAAATCAACTTCATCGGGGTTATCTACCTCTAAAGAATACATACTATTTTCCTGAATAACCGGAATCACTCTCTCCCCTAGGTAGATATGGGCTTTTCTGATACCGCGGGTTTTAAACAAATTTTGCGTCCTTAAAGCAACTATTGAACCAATAAGTACGTAACGCTGAGGAAACTCCTGCCAACGTGTACCCGCCACATCTGCTTGCAAAGGAACTAACAAACCTTGCTCATTTATTATCCTCATCACTTCTGGAACTTCTTGAGCTATACGGCAAGTTATACAAGAATCAGCATCGGAACTGCATAATTTCTCTATCACTTGGTCAATAGCACCCTCTTTCCTTATAGGAATATTGGCCGACATCCAGACAACAATATCGGGAGAATAGTTTTTTTCTTTAGCCAAATATTCAATCGCATGCAATAAGCCCTCTTCGATGGGAGAATCATCGCGGGCAAATTCAGACGGACGCTTTATAACCTCTATGTCATATGCACTTTTTACGACCTTGGTGATCTGGTCACTATCGGTAGATACCACCACCTTGTCCATTAATCGCGACGATAAAGCGTCCTCAATGGTATAACCAATAAGGGGTTTACCTTTTATCAACAAAATGTTCTTATCTTTAACCCTTTTACTGCCTCCCCTAGCCGGGATAATACCTAATATATGCATAGACTATCTCGCTTCCTGATGTTTCAACTTATTCCAGGCTCCGAGCTCGGCTATCATTTCGGTTTGGATTTCGTAAAGTTCCTCATCGCTCATATCGGTAAAATTAACCTTTATTTTCTCTCCCTGCTCTCCCAAATTAAGCATATATTGCTCTTCATCGATTATCTTGCCTTGCCTAACTGCTGATTGATACAGTTCAGTCCCCGGATAAGGGGTCATAAAAAATATAACTTCAGGGGTTAAATCCAACTCCTTGCAAAAGTCAATTGTCTCTTGTATCGTGTCTTCATTTTCGCCGGGTGCTCCAATCATAAAAGAACAATCAGCCCATCCTAAGTATTTTTTTGTTAATCTTACTGCTTCCTTGCTTTGTTCTACTGTCACACCTTTCTTTATTACATCTAACATTCTTTGGCTACCGGACTCAATTCCGTAACCAATTAAAACACAACCTGCATCTCTCATCGTAGCAATTAAATCTTCGGTCATCAGATTTACCCGGCCGGAACATCCCCATGTTATCCTGCGATTAAATTCCGCTTTTATCTCTTTACAAAAGTCATAAACGAAGCTCTTCTTCAAACAAAACTCATCATCCATAAACTGGATATACTCAACCCCGTATCTCTCATTAAGAATCCTTATCTCCTTCACAATATCCTGGGGAGATCTATGCCTGTATCCCCGTCCCATAAAATCATGGTAACAATAGGTACACTTATAGGGACAGCCACGTGTCGCGACTACGTTCATGGTTAAGACATTATTATCATCAATATTACCATCTATCCATTTATTCCTATTGGGTGCACCGACGGGATTCTTCAAATAAATGTCCATTGGAAAAAGAGCCCATGACGGTAGAGGTATTATGTCCAAATCCTTAATAGATTCCCTTGGTCCATTACGATAAATTTTATTATCCTGCCCTCTAAACCATATCCCTTTTACGCTCTCTATAGGTTTATTGCTCTCTATGGAGTCAATCAGTTCAACTATTGTATCCTCACCTTCACCTATACAGACAATGTCGGATTCTGTCTTTTCTAATATAATATGAGGAATAGAGGTTGCCACACTCCCGCCCACAATTATCTTCTTGGCAGGGTGATACTTTTTTAATATTGTGATTAGCCATTTAACATATTTATATACCGTCACAATGGCACCAATGCCAACCACATCAAACTCTGCATTTTTAAT
>JACQRL010000273.1 GCA_016206485.1 Planctomycetota bacterium
AAACAAGAGCCTGTTAACTAAAAAATTATTAAATTCACGGTTTTTCAAATTCTTTCGGTAAAAACAGGTAGTGTATGGCCTTTTCTCTAATACCTCTAAGTCCCCAAAATAATCGTCAAAAAACAAATGCATATCAAATCCTTTACCAATGTCAATTTTTTGGGGATGTTGTTCTACCGGAGAGTAATATTCAACAAGCTGCTGGATATCCTGAGGAGAAAGGTAAAAATTGTAGCCGTGCTGAAAAAGTTTTTGGCGAATTAAATCCATCTTGCCGGAGGCAAAATCTACATTGCGGCCAAACCGTTTATAAAACTCGCCTAATATTCTCAGGAAACTATTCTGGAAAAATTCTTTGTTGGGTTCGTGACTGCCTATGATAATGCCTCCTTCCTTGAGCATAGTCTTTAATTCGGCAATTGTTTTTTTCGGGTCGTACAGGTGGTGAAGAACGCTGCTCATGGTAATCAAATCAAATTTGATTCCTTCCTTTTTTACTATTTCAAAATCGCTGAAGAAAAAGTAATTTTCCCGGTTGAATCTTTTATGTGCTTCCTCAAGTATTTTGGGGCTAATATCATAGAAATAGAAGTTTTGAATATGACAATGCGCATCCTTAATAATAGATGCAACAAAGCCTGTTCCACATCCATAATCCAGTATATTAAGGGGTTTATTATTATTAAGGTATTTGCCTGTCATGTTTTTCCACCATACTTTATCACCTTCGGTAACTTCAGGATGGTCTTCATGATAGGTTCCCGAAGCAAAATCGTAGTATACGGAATTAAACAGCCGTATTTGTTTTTCCCGTTCAAGTTGATAGTCATAGCCGTCAAACATCTCCAAATATACCTGCCCCCTGCAGTTTTTCGGATAGGGTATGCCAAGCATGAAGGATATATTGGCACAGATATCTATAATATTTCCCCGGCGATTGAGTCGAAAACCGGGCCTAATACCTTTGCCAACCACATAGAACGGGACATATTTTTCTTCTTTAAAAAGGAGATAGGAATGGTCGATTCCTTTTATACCGTGGTCGGAACAAATAATAACGCCCGTATTCTCAAGATAATTATTATTCCGCAGCCAATCAAAGATACGGCCTATATGTGCGTCTATCTTCCTTAACGCCGTCTTGTATTGATTAGAGGTTGAGCCAAAAGCATGAGCTAAGAAATCGGCTTCACTAAAGTCAAGAACAAACAGCCTGGTATGCTCTTCTCTGCGGAAGTCATCCATAAAGGTATTAACCATAACCCCGTCTGCTTTATAAGCGGAGTGAACCGGCAATGAAACTACCTTGGCAGTCCATGAATCTTTTGAGAAATGTTTAACATGCATAGAACCATAAAGAATTGTTTCCACAATGTCCGGCAATCCCTGAACCGCTATTTTTTGACCAAAGTTGTTATTTTTTATTTTGTGGTCTTCCGGAAATGCGCCGGTGAGAATGCTGGCGAATGCCGGATTTGTAAGCGCCCTATAGACCGTAGATAATCCTTCTTCACTATAAGAAGACTGCTTGCGAAAAGATGAGATATTGGGAAGATGGAGAGAATTGAATATATCAAGACGGCAACCATCAATATTAAGGACAACCACCCGCTGAAAATGTTTCTTTGATAAAGGATATTTTTCAAATATAGGATAAATGTTCCCGGGAATCTTTAATCTGGTAAATAGTGCCACAATAAATAACATTGCCAGAATCAGGAGGGGGTTTATGACATTAGGATTAGAACTGAATAAAAGAAACAGAGTGGCAAAAGTTGAAACGTACACCGAGACAATAAAAGAAACAGTGGTCGGAGCCAGGGTAAATAACGAATTATAATATTTATAGAATACTACCGATGGATTGCGGGCAACGATACTATCAGGGATACCCATAAATAAAGTTTGAATCACATAATAAATGGCTATATTTGCCAAAAAGGCAAATAGGATAATTCCGGCACCAAGACCAAAATAAAAGAGTATCAAAAGCGGAGCGGAGAATAATATAAAGTAAGGGTGAAAATCCCCTATTTTAAAAATCAGTATGAGAACCAGGAACATAGGAACGGCCTGATAGATATATCCCGCGTTCTTGTTCAAAATAAGGTAAGCAAGAACTGAGGAGAAAATAAAAAAGCTGTCCAGTGTGTTGAAAAAGTAGAGCGTTCTCACGCATAGACTTTCAACTTTTTCATTATATAAATGAGACAACCCTTTCAGTGAAATAGGCTTCATTTTTTCATCTCCCGCAACAGGTATTTTTCTTGCGGAAATAATCCTTTGTAATCCTGTTTATTATTTCCATAAGATAACTCTTCATTGCGTAATTGGCCCAGTAATCCCGTCTGAGCCACGATACAATAACATCAACGACCCCAATGACGACAGTCTGTGGCATATACCGGAATATCCTGTATAGTTTATATGATATGATCCTGTTCATGATAAAGGCCGGAGTAACCGGAGCCAGTCGAAAACACAACATTGCATTTTTTAAAAGCTTCTTCTGCTCATTATCTTCAACCGAACCGGTAGACATGTAATTTTCTTGATAACCGGTATTTATTCTCTGCAACTGGTTATCATCTATAAGCCGGCGGTCATGCGCGTAGCCGGTAATCGGATAAGCAGGAAAATATTCCAGCCAAAAAATACTGGCCCGGACCATGTGCCTAAGAGGAGCTATTATCTTGAGTTCTCTGGTAATGTCTTCGCTATTTTGTCCGGGAAGTCCGAATATGAAATCCAGAGAGTAATTTATTCCCACCTTTTCAAGGTTATTTATTGCCTCCAGAATCTGTTCGTTAGTTTCCCTTCTGTCCAGAATATCGCTTCTTATTTTAGGGTCTATTGTTTCAACGCCTACCTGCACATGATGGCAACCAGCCTCCTTCAGCCCCTTACAATACTCCTCATTCAAAAGAATGGGATGCCCCATAATTCTGAATGGAATACCTATCTCCCCGGGAAAGCGTGCGAGAAAATCCTCAGTCCATCTTCTGGAAGCTGACAGAATATTATTTTTTATGTCTATGTACCTTATATTATATTTCTTCCTGGCCCACTTAAATTCCTCTAAAACATAGTCAACACTTTTTTCTCTAATGAATTTCCCCAATTTATTCTCTTTTTCCCACCCATAGAGAAACCCCTGTGAGCAGAACGTGCATTTGGAAATACAACCCTTATTTGTAACAGTAAGATAGTAGTCTTTTATGTCCCAGTACGGCTCAAATAGTTCTTTATCCGGCATTGGTGTTGTGTCCAGGTCTTCTATCAGAGGTCTCGGAGGATTCTTTATGATTTGCCCGTCTTTTCTAAACCAAAGATTCTTGATTGAGTAATCTATTTCACCATTGTCTATGGAATCAGCCAGTTCAACTAAAGAATCATCCCCTTCCCCGATGCAAAGTGAATCCACCTGTGGATAACTTATAACCAAATCCGGGACACAAGTCGGATGAATACCTCCAAAGATTATATGCGGGTTTATACTTTTTTTTATGCAACTTGCGATTCTTAATGTCCACTGGAAAATATCAGTGAAGACAGAGAAAGCCACTATATCAGGGTCAATAGCAATGATTTCTTTAATCATTTTTTTGTCCTGATTGAAAATTTTAGATAATGGTTTTACGGGAAAATACTGCTTATCATTAAATAGTGCTCTATCAAAAACCAAGCATGTCTTATGCTTATGCCTCTTAAGAGTGGCTGAAAGAATTTCAATGGAGATATTCTCTGCGCCCATTGCAACAAAACATACTTTTGCCATAAC
>JACQRL010000274.1 GCA_016206485.1 Planctomycetota bacterium
GTGATAATCCCCCTATCGATAATCAAATATGGAATTTGTTAGATTATATTATTCAGAGAGGTACAATACTATCACCGAGTTATACATTGGAAGAGATAAAAGATTTAAGAAGATGCCTTTTCAATTTGATCATTCAAGAATTTAAGATAAGTCTTGAAGCAATTGAACCTAAAATTTATGAAAAGTTTATAGTAAAAGTTAAACTGATAGATTATAGTATCATTTCTACTAATTATGATATTTTGATTGATAATGCACTCACAAAGGCCATCGGGCTTAATTATGGCGCCAAGGTAAGAACGACTATCACTGGAGAATTTAAAATTTCTGGTCTAAGAAGACCCGGTTTTTATGATGTTGGGATTTCTGTAAATGAAAGTGATAAGCTGCTTTTAAAAATTCACGGCTCATTAAATTGGTTATATTGTCCTAAGTGTGATGAGGTAGATATAACAGTTTATGAGAAGGGTGCTGAAAGAACGTTAGATGGATCTTATTACTGTTTTGATAAAAAGTGTACATGTAGATATGAGCCATTGCTTATAACTCCCACAATGTTTAAAAATTACGAAAACAGATTTATTAAAGAAACATGGGATTATGCCGAAAAAGAATTAACAAATGCAGAGAATATAGTATTTGTAGGCTATGCGTTAAAATATGAGGATTATCAAATAAGATGTCTTCTTATGAATGCTCTTTTAAATAAAATAGAAAATTATAAAAAAGTCATTGTTATTGAGAAAAAACCGGAGAATAATAAAGAAAAAAAGTATATTGATAATGTTAAAAATAAATATCAGGAATTATATGGTGATATTGTTGAGTTTAGACCGATAGGTTTTACAGAGTATATTAATAACTTATAATATGACTTAGATATTTTTGATATCTCGCCGTTTCTAAACAATTGGGAAAGTGGGATAGTATATACCAAAAATTCTCAATCCCAATTCTCTCAAAATAGGCTATATCATTTTAGTCGCCACACACAAGTTAGCAATCAGAAAACTTCAGGAGAGAGCCGGATATGGCACGAGCTTTAAATGGCCCCACGTTGCCGGTTCACTCTTACAAAATAAGGATTTATAGAACGTATTCTAAAGCATCTGGGTCTATTAGATGAATTATCTTGGCATATTCACAGCCCACCGTAGATAAAACCCTGTGAAGGCCCAATTATTTATGAGCCTTTCTACAATGACCTTCCCGAGGATGAACAGATAGAACTGATACAGCAAGCGATGAACTGAAAATATTTTTCGGTGAAGAGAGCCGAGGTCTATCTAAAATTGGCGGATTAAAGGGATAAAATCTAATCTCAAGAGACTCAGGAGATTTTTCAATATTTTTCGCTTACAAATCTCATTTTTAATGATAGAATTTAGATTATGAGACAATGAAGGATATCAGAGGGTGTCAAAGATGGCTAATGTTCAGGGGCGTGAAAAAACCAACTTCCTATCGTTCATTTTATCATTTCATCTGTATCCACTCGCTAATTTATGGTTCAGAGAAACGAAACTTAGCAATTTTATGTTGTAATCTACATCTAATACCAAATCTTTTCAAAGGCATCTTACAGAGGGGCAATCAGAATATTCAGTTCGGTTAAAGCCCTTCACCACGGAGAGCGCGCTCACGTAAGATTGCGTACGTAAGCATATAAAGTCTCTCCTTGTGCATTGTCATCAATTCTGTAAATACAGCAGTAAATTCATTTGAAAAATCTAAATTAATTGCTGTCCTGATAGTTTCTATATTTACAGAACGTGATTCATGTCTTCGTATCTTGTCATATTCGCTGATCAGCCATGAGATCGGAACAGCACAGTCAAGAACTGCAAAATACCCAACCTCATTGAGACCACTTGGTCGAATTCCAGCAATATCATCCGGGCTGATTGTAAGACACCATCCAACGTTACTGTGGGTCGTCGTTTTAACTTGAATGAGGGATGTTTTGCCATTAAAATTCCACTTGATATCGGGATGCCCCTGTTGATTAATCTCAATAATCGAACCACCTAACTCCAATAGCACGTGAGCGAAAAACGCCTGCATCCTATATCCAAATTCACTATCGCCGATGCTTGCGCGGAGTAAATCAAGCGCTGGCTTTATCTCAAAAGATTTTCTATCGTTGCTCAAAGGTCGGGCCTTTAAACGGATCGAAATCGATGACTGCAATGACGCAACGTTCGTTAATCGGGAAATATTTCTCGATGAGCGGTAGCATCCTGTCGCCTTCATGTGAAGCGATTACAAGTTGCGTATGGGATGCCACTGAATGTAGAACCTGCATCAGATTCTCTAAATGCGATGTATCAAAGCTCTCGGAGGGGTCATCGACAAGTAAGAGGTCAAGTTCCATCAGGTTATGCCAATAGTCCGAGAATACGAAATAAGGAACTAACTGCAGTGCTCTGGCTGCCTGACCATTCAGCACATTTACAGGAAACGACCTGCCAGGACATTTAGAAGATGTGACTTGAAGTTCGAGACGCCCTGGTTCCATCTTTTCTGGTACCGATGTCTGTTTAGCGATCGCCACGCCATCATATGATGGATGCCCTGTCAGCTTTGCGTATACCCCTGTCAGTCGCTCGGCAAGAGGAGGAATAGCAGAATCAATTTGTTTATTGAAGGCCTCAAGCAGCAACTTTCCAACCGCTTCAATTGTTGCAAGGAAGTCGTCATACTCCGCAAGAGCATTTCTGGGCACCTCAATATCCTTGCTAAGGACTTTCTCAATAGCAGCTACTTGTTCTTGGTAATAATGAAATCTTTCTTCAGCCTTCCTTTCATTGATTCGTCTATTCCTTCCATCGCACTCCGACTGAGCGTCTTTTAGTTGTTCATTCAATGCTCGAATGTCACTATCTAATTCCTGAATTAAATGATCTACTTCAAGCATGGTGGAGTTTATTTTGCCAGTTGTCTTTTGCACATCTTTAGTGAGTTTTTCATTCTCCTTTTCCAACGAACTGAGAGATTGCAGATTGAGATCAATATCGCCTCGAACCGCCGTTATCTCATTAACCCGTCTTGTTATCTCCTCCAATTCAGAGCATCTGTCTTTACCCATACCTTGAGGCTTCCCAACTTTTTCTGAAGCCAAAGCTGAATTACACGCTGGGCAATGTGAAGGATTATAGTTATCTCTGTAGGTGGCAACCAGCCCCATGATCTCTGAACGGAGAGAATCTTCGTCATACGCCTTTTTAGCTTCTTCTACTTGAGCCCTTAAATCTTTGAGAGTTTGCCCTTTTAGTAAACTGCGTTCCTTATCTTCAAGTTCACTTTTCTTGTTTTTTGTGGCATCGATATGATTTCTTGTGTTTTGGCAAGAGTCTTTGGTTATTTGTGCCTTATCCCGTCTTATCTGTAGTTCATCTGATTTTGCCCTGAGATGTTCTTGCTTACTTGAGGCAAATGTCCCACTCCACTCCTCGATCTTTTGTAATTTCTCATGGCAAGAAAGGTCCGCAGGTGGCACTTCATCAACAAGGCGTGCCATATCGTGAAAAAGCAAATCTATTTTCCGCTCAGTTTCAGTTCTGGTCGGTATTGAGCCTTTCCCCCACGGAGGGTTCTTGCTAATTTCTTCTTTCTTTCCTTGAATGACGGCCAAGTTATTCCGAAGCTCCTGTGCAAAATCATCAAGAGACTTAGCCATCGCTTCACGCTCAGCCCGGCGTTCTTCAGTAAGCTTATGAAGATTCTCAAGAAGTTCGGGTATTTCTTCTATAGCCAGATAGAAGTAGAGGACTTTACTGAAATCTTGTATTTCCGCTTGTTGACGCCCGGCAGCATGTTGAGCAGCAAATATAACCTGTGTACCAGTCGGCGGCCCCAACCTTGCTATCTGGGGGAATGCATCTTCTAAATTGATATCCTTGCCATCCCTATCAGTGATAGTCGGTCGAGAGCGTGAAGCACCTGGACTGAAAAGACGACGAACATTGAGGGCTTTGTTGTCTGCCACGAGATTGATTACGACCTCAGAGGCCTTAGAAGGATAGAAAGTATTCCTTACCTCGATTTCCTGTTGACCTGTAGAGCCAAACAGACACCAGCGGATAGCCTCAACAACGGTTGATTTGCCAAAGCCGTTAGGGCCAAGTAAAAAGAGATGCTTTCCTGCTACCTCGATGGTTCGTCCCTCGGTTATACCTCTAAAATTGGATATGCCAATTTTCTGGATTTTGTACCTTTGGTTACTCATTAAGGCGTCTCCTGGAATAAGTTTCTCTCAGGCATGTTATTTCGCGTTCGAAATCGTTCTTACAACGGGTCAACTCATCATTGAGATATTGTAAAGCGGCGTCCGGCCCCCCGGATTGCATCTCTTCCCGTATCTTCTCCCACAGTGACCTCGCATCTGACGAGGCGACACTCTCACTGATACAATCGAGGATTTTGCGTAAGTTATTCTCTCTTGTTATGCTATCAGACATAGAACATCCCTTATGAAATAGCTTTATCTAAAACTACAGTCATATAATTTCCTTTGATATTACTCTAATGCTTTAATAAAATAAATATGACAAATATAAAGTGTCTTAATTATACCATTCATAAGAAGATATAGCAAGAATTTTTATCAAAACAAAAAAGTTGAACCACACATTGATTTAGTAACCGGAAGAGACATTGTATACCCCATTTGTAGTAAAATCAGTTTCTTTTTTAGGATTTGCCTGAGATCCACAGGTGGGATCATAAGAACCTCTTTTTTTGTTTTAAAACTGAAATTGTTTACGGTTTTCTTAACGAGACTATTAACTGGAATCATGAGAAAAAAGCAGGAGAAATAGAAGTAAAAGGAGAACAAGAGTCTGTCTTATTTGAAGAGGATAAAGAACAAGAACCTGCCGTATAAACCCTACAGTAATATTTCTCCAGTTGGTTTTGAACACCTTGATAGAACCATAACAAAAAGGCAGGAGGAAAGGCTGAGATTGTTGGTAGAGAAAACAGGCAGGAGCATTAGTGAGTTAATAAGAGAAACTGTTGAGAGTTTTAATTGATATTTACCATAATGACGCGTAGATCTACCTACCTCCAAATAAGACTTAGGATTTTATTAGATTTTTGCTATAAAGAAGATAACGGGAGTGGATACCATGTGCCTAAACCTGTCCAGACAAAACTTTAAACCGCTTGACAGATTTATATATTAGAGGTATAATAATGGTTATATGGGTTCTGATATTGGCCATTTAGATGAATTAGAGGACCAGAGTATTTTTATTGTCAGGGAGGCGTATAGCCAGTTTAGAAAAGTGGCTATGCTCTGGTCTATAGGGAAAGATTCTACTACTCTCCTCTGGTTGCTCAGAAAGGCGTTTTTCGGGAAAATACCTTTTCCTGTCGTGCACATTGATACAACCTATAAATTTAAAGAAATCTATGAATTCAGGGATAAATATGCTAAAGAATGGGGGCTTGATTTGCTCATTGCCAGGAATGAGGAGGCAATTAAAAAAAAGATATGTCCTGAAAAAGGAAAATTCCAGTGCTGCACAGAGTTAAAGACTGATGCCCTGAAAAAGGCGATTGAAA
>JACQRL010000277.1 GCA_016206485.1 Planctomycetota bacterium
ATCATTAATTTGGTTGAATAGCTTGATTGATCCATAGCTTATCGGCATTTGCAGCTCTTTTTGAAACTTGTTTGCTATTTTTATGAAACTGTCCCCTTCCTGTGTTGTATATATTTTGTAATCTTTTTCACTTCTAAGAAGTAATTCTGATGAGTTTATTAGTCCCATCTGCGATGTGAGTATTGTCATCATTCTTGAATTATCATCCAGTGCATCCAATATATTTCTTACATCATCATATTTTTGTTCCAGGAGAAGAGAGTCAATCTCCATGGTTTTAACAGTTTGTTTAACGTTTTTTTGAGTGCTGTCTGAAGCGGTGTTTGACACAGAAGTATTCGAGTCAGAAATTATAATAGATTCGTTCTGAGAATTTTCATCGTTACTTGCGGGATTATTCATGCTTTTTGAAACCATGAATATCGCTCCGGTAACGACTGTCATTACTGAAAGAACTAGGACGATTCTAACGACCAGATTTTTACTCATTTCCCCTCCCTAAACAATTTTTAATTTTAAAGTTTAAATATTAAACTTATGATTCCTCTCCCCATTTATGAGCAAATATATTACTTAGAATAGCTAAGTAAAGAAAATTTTTCGTAATGAATCAAATTTTGTCGCGTATATAAAGTTTTGCCAAAGTTTTCTTATTTATAGAATTCATCGTATGAAGGGTAAGACTTTAAAAAAGTCGGTAGAGTTCGAGGGGCTCGGGTTGTTTACAGGAACAGCTTGTAAGGTTCGTATACTACCCTTGCAAGACCCAGCGGGGGTATACTT
This sequence comes from Planctomycetota bacterium, assembly GCA_016206485.1. GTDB lineage: Bacteria > Planctomycetota > MHYJ01 > JACQRL01 > SBBU01 > JACQRL01. The sequence continues at coordinate 784 of JACQRL010000277.1, forward strand.
TAAAAAAATAGGACAAAAAGGGGCAACAGAAATTAAAGTAGGTGTAAATACGATTTCCGACGGCTTTAGAAGCACTGTAATAGCTGATTCTAAGGTGGAGATTAAATCTGTTGAGCATATACTCAGCTCACTATACGGAATGAAAGTAACAAATGCCGTAATTGAAATGGATGGTGATGAAATCCCAATATTGGACGGTTCATCAAAAGTTTTTGTCGATGCAATACAAAAGGCAGGATTTGCAGAGACTACAAGTGACATTGAAACACTAGAGTTAACAGAAAGCCTATATGTCAGACAAGACGAATCGTTTATAGTAGCAACACCTCTTAAAGATAAATTTGTTATTACTTTTACAATTGATTACCCTGGTACAGCAGTAGGTAAACAAACATATACTTTTGATTTTACTGATATCAATTTCGCCAAAGAAATCGCGCCTGCCAGAACTTTTTGCCTGAAAAATGAGGCAGAAAAGATCTTGCAAAAGGGTTTAGGAAAGGGTGGCGATGTTTCGAATACATTGATAATTGAAGACATAAACCTGGGAAAGCTGAGATTCCCGGATGAATTTGTAAGGCATAAAATTCTGGATTTGTTGGGGGATTTAAGCTCTCTCGGATTGTATCTTAATGCACACTTGGTATGTTACAAATCAGGTCATCACCTGAATCACCAGTTAATCAAAAAAATTAATGAGCTCCGGGAAAATAAGAGGCGTTCAGTTACTTCTAGCACCCCGATATTAGATATAAAGGAAATCCAAAAATATCTTCCGCATAGATACCCTATGTTACTTATTGATAAAGTCATCGAAGTTAATGGTTATCAAAGCGCGGTTGGAGTTAAAAACGTTACCTGTAATGAACCTTATTTTGTCGGGCATTTCCCAAATAATCCTGTCATGCCGGGCGTATTAATTCTTGAAGCTATGGCACAATTAGCCGGGGCCCTTCTTATTCGTAAGGCAGAAAACCATAAAAAGCAGTGTATACTTATTTCTCTGGATAACGTTCGCTTCAGGAAACAAGTTCTTCCGGGTGATCAACTTATTTTATTTGCTGAAACTAAAAAGTTAAAGGCAATGACGTGCGAAGTTTATACAAAAGCAACTGTTGATGATCAACTAGCTTCAGAGGCCGATATGAAGTTTATGCTTATTGAGGCCCCGCAACAATGAAGCCGCAGATTCATCCGACGGCTATCATTGAAGGGAACGTTAATCTATCAGATGATGTAGTAGTCGGACCATATTGTATATTAAGAAAAAATGTCACTGTAGGTGAAGGGACTGTTTTTAGAAGCCATGTTGTCGTCGAGGGTAATGTCAAAATAGGTAAAGAGAATGTTTTCTATCCGTTTTGTTCTATAGGGCTTGAGCCGCAGGACATCAAGTATAAAAATGAAGATACTTCGGTTGAAATCGGAGATAGTAACACTTTTAGAGAATATGTGACTGTTAATCGTGGTACGATTCAGGATAGGAAAAAAACAGTTGTTGGAGATGAATGTTTGCTTATGGCATGTTCCCACATTGCTCACGACTCATTGTTAGGAAACAATGTAATATTGGCAAATTGTGTACTTTTGGCAGGCCACGTAGTAATAGAAGATAATGTTTATATAAGCGGTCAGGTTTGCATTCACCAGTTTGTTTCAATTGGGAAACATGCATTTATTAGCGGTGATACCCGTGTTCCTTGGGATGCGCCACCATTTATGATCACGCAAGGCCCAAATCCCGATGTTGTTTGTGTTAATACTGTTGGGCTTCGTAGGAATAAATTTCAAAATACTGCAATTGATCAACTTAAACAAGCTCATAAAATTATTTACACGTCTAAATTGCCTATAAGTGAAGCAATTGAGCTTGTAGAAAGAAAAAATGGGAAACTTTATGAAGAAACAAATTACCTCTTGAATTTTATCAAGCGGAGCTCAAGAGGCTTTAATGGCAGGGCTCGTGACAAGGGAAAAGTAATCGCAAGTAATGAAAATCTCGTCAAATCAGCATAAACCCACAATAGCTCTTATTGGATGCGGTCATTTTGGAACTTTTCATATACAATGTCTGAAAAGGCTCAGTGAAATATGTGATTTTAAAGGAGTTTATGACGAAAATAGTCAGAAAACAAATAATGTCTCAGCAGAATTTGGGATCTACGGATTTGATAGCTATGAAGAATTTCTCAATTGTGGGGCTGATTGTATTGATGTAGTATCGTCAACGAATACTCATTTTAAAGTTGCAAACGATTGTCTTAAAAAAAATATCCATGTTTTTGTTGAAAAACCGATCGCGTCAACAATCAGAGAAGCTGCTGAATTGATTTTATTTGCCAGGAACAATAAATTAGTTTTACAAGTCGGTTATATAGAAAGATACACCCCATGTCTGAAAAAAATTGTCGAGTTCTCATCGACATCCTCAAATATTTCTATTGTTAGAATAGCGAAACCACGGCCTAATTTTAATGACAATATAATTTCAGATCTGATGATTCACGATCTGGATATACTTGTTAATTTTTGTTTTCCAACGGTTCAACCGAAGATTGTCAGTATTAAAAATGACAAAAACGACATTGCGTGTTCAGTAGAAATATTATTCGGTGATACTAAAGTAAATGTCAAAGCGTGTAAATCAGATAAGCTAAACACCCGAACTTATAATTTTTCCGGTAAATATGACGCGATTATTGATCTACAGACAAATTCTATCCAGCTAAAGAATGGAACAGACTCATTTACCGATAAAATCCAGGAAGTAAACAAGCTCGAACTCGAACTTACTGAATTTATAGACAGGACCAAAAATCATGAACCTACAAATTATGAACAGGATCTGAAATCATTTGCATTGGCAGAGCTCATTAAGCAGAACAGATAATATCCTTGGTAAGTGGGAAAGAATCTGGTTTTGGCTGCATAGTGTCTAATTTGCCTGTACAGACAGTTAAGACAGGGTAGACTGTTATCGGTGTACTTTCGGGCTCTGTAGGTCAGGGAGAGACAAACCCGCCAGGTCCGGAAGGAAGCAACGGTAGTCTTCGACTTGTCGCTTCAGATGTTCTGGGGGTACGCCTTGACTAATTTCGGATTTAGGATTTTGAAATAATGTGGATTTAAAAGATGATTGATGTTTCTCTTATAAAACCCAAGTGCAAATTATTAAAGCCAAAAGTATTATTTTTTGATGAAGTGACCTCAACCAACGAAGTTGCATGGAAACACTTATCAGCTGAAAATGCTCAAAACAATGTAGTGGTTATTGCGGATGTACAAAGCAAAGGAAAGGGCAGATTTTCTAGAACATGGTATTCTCCAAGTGGAGAAAATCTTTATTTATCAATTCTCTTAAATATTTCTATTCCATTAGATCGAATCCATCTGATAACTGCAATCGGAGCTCTTGCCGCTCTTGATACCGTAGCCGAAAATACTGCTTCTGGCAAGGCATGTATAGTATTTCCTAACGATGTCCACATTAATGGCAAAAAAATTTCCGGAGTTCTTGCAGAGTGTAAGCTGATATCAGGTAATCCAGATGCATTCGTTCTTGGAATAGGAGTAAATGTAAATACAATAAAATTTCCTTCTGAAATAGTATCACTCGCAACTTCTTTAAAATTGCTTGAAAATAAACCGTTTGAATTAGAGAAGATCGCAACAACTCTTTTGGAGAGAATCGATCATTATTATTCCTGTA
>JACQRL010000289.1 GCA_016206485.1 Planctomycetota bacterium
CTCATAAAGAATATTCCGCCAGTTTTTAACACACGCTGGCTTTCTTTTAGGTAAGTGTCTGGATCTTTAATATGTTCAATCACGTTCATACTAAAAGCATAATCAAAAGAGTTGTCCATAAAAGGCAGCGGTCTGGTGGCGTCGCAAACTACCTTTGGCCCTGCATCGGGGTTTATGTCCATGCTTATTACCTTTGCTTCTTTGCCAAAGTATCCAGTATAATCTGTTTCCCCGCCTCCGATGTCCAGAACCATGCCTTTAAGATTCTTGCATTCCTCGTCTATTTTCTTGTCTAGGTATCTTCTTGTGTAGCTTCTTCTGTCTAGATTGAACATTGAATCACTTTTCTATCTTGTAAACAAACCCGGCTGAAAAAAGATTGGCAAATGTATGTAGAATTGGTTTTGTCAGGCTTGTCTTATGTGTTAATAGGCCTACGTATCTTTCATCCACCAGCTTAGCGTTCAAGTTCCTTATTTCTCTCTTCATTATGTCTGGGTTTATGAATTGTATATGCCCTACCTTCTTTGTCATTATTGAAGGGCCATGACCAAAAAGAACCTCTAGTCTGGACCTGTAGTTTGAGAAGTTTGGGCAGGAGATTATGACATTTTTTTGAGTGATTCTCAGTGCTTCCTTGAGAGTTTCCCATGGCTGCATTAAATGCTCAAGAACATCAAGCATTGCCACGGTTTGGAATTCCCCATCCTTGAACGGCATTTTTTTCCCATCGAAATCCAAAACTTTGCATTTTATTCCTTTTTCTTTGACTCTGGTCAATGCGACTTCTGAATAGTCTACTGCTAAAACATCTATGCCTTTTTTTACTAAAAGGTCTGCAAACAGGCCGTCACCGCATCCTAGGTCAAGGACTGGGCCTTTCTCAACCATTTCTGCAGCTGCATAGTGCCTGAATACCGGGACTTGTGTTTTCTCTTCCCAATAACTATCGTATATGTTTACCATGAAGAAACCTACTCGCGTTTTTTGATAACCTTTGCCGGTACGCCGGCAATTATGGAATATGGCTCAAAAGTTTTATTAACAACACTTCCTGCACCTACTGCAGTGCCATCTGCGATGTCGGCCATTATTATTGCACCTGCACCAATCCAGACGTCCTTGCCGATTTTTATCCTGTGAACATCTGGGTTAGTTTGTTCCCTGAATAGCTTCTCCCTGGATGTGAAGTGCTGTTCCTTGCCACTTAGGAAAATGATAAAGCCAGAGATTAAAGCGTCATCACCTATATCTGCAAGGCTTACCCAAGTGTGGCAGCCTATGTAGCAGTTGTTGCCAACAGTCGTGTCTGCGTACCTTATGTTGCCCATAAAATCAACGTAAAGGTTCGTACCGCATTTTTTCAAAGTGTAGCTGTACCAAACGCGCCGTATTATTACACCTGCATAACTAGGTATGAATGCAAGGATTGAGCTGATCGTGCTGTACCTGAATATTTTTGACCAATAAAGAATGAAGAATGGAGAAAGCAGGATGTAAGAGACGACATAAGCCACCGGTAATAAGACATCTTTTAAGCCCATAGAATCACTTGTCCAGGATTTTCGTTATTGTAGAGGTTATATAACTTAGCTCATTCTTTTTTAATTGGGGATAGATTGGGAGGGACACGATTTTCCTGTAAACTTCCTCGACTACTGGAAAGTCGCCTTTCTTGTATTTGTATGTTCTTCTGTAGAATGGCTGTAAGTGAAGCGGTATGAAGTGCACGCTTGTCCCTATGCCATGGGCCTTCATTTCATCTATGAACTTATTTCTGTCATAGCTTTCTAGCAATATTGGGTATAGGTGGTAGGAAGTCTTTACATTTGGCCTGATTGTTGGCGTAGTTACATCTAAGCCCATAAGTTCTTTACCGTAATAGTCAAAAACTTCCTTTCTTTTCTTTTCAAACCATTTTAGTCTTTTTAGTTGGGCCAAGCCTAGGGCTGAATTCATGTCAGTAGTGTTGAATTTGTAGCCTGCCTCCAGAACCTCATAGTAC
>JACQRL010000288.1 GCA_016206485.1 Planctomycetota bacterium
CCTCTTTTTTCAATTATAGATCTGATTTCACCTACTATGGTCTCTGGAGTTTTAATCCTAAACCGGCGTTTGAAGAAATCTTTCGTGGAACAAAATGTGCACCCAAATGGACATCCTCTTCCTGCCTCTATGGGAAGTTCTTCTTCTCCCCAGCTGTCCGGGTATAAATCATAATCTATTTGCGGCAAAGAATCTATCGGGATCAGAGGTGCCATCAGTCCCTGTAAATTAAGTTTATTGAAATCAGGATCAGATCTGAATATCAGGCCGGGGATTGACTTATTAGTATTATTTCTTATCGATTCGATCAGACTGCCCAGAACAGGTTCCGCCTCACCGCACACTATCACATCTATAAAGTCATAATGTTTTATTGCATCTGCGGCCGTTAAAGTAGTATGGGGACCGCCGAACACAATCGGGATATCAGGATATCTCTGTTTCAATATCCGAGCCACTGAAAAAGATCTCGGAATAGTATCGCACACCGTAGAAAATCCTACAAATAAGGTGTCTTCATCTACTCCAAGATTATTTACAAATTCAGTTATGCAGCTATCTTCGCTGCTTTCCTGAGGCAGGTCAAGGATAGTCGGAAGAAGCCCATACTGCTGTTGTAAAATTGTAGCAACAGTCATTAATCCCATAGGAAGCTCTGCATAGATCTTGAAGTTTGAACTGCTTATCAATATGACTTTATTTTTAATGTTTTTAATCATAACTCGTCACGAAAGTATTTTAGTCAGCAAATCGAAGCTTTTCCAGATGTGTCTTCCATTAGTAAGATTAATCTGAAGTTGAGCTGTTTCGCTCATGTTCAGAATGTTAGTGATCTCGCAGAGATCTTTGCGCACTGTCTCCCGTGACTTTGCTATAAGGTTGTCATATATGTACATTGCGGGATGTTTGCCGGTGTGCTGCAGCAAGCAGATTTTATTTACTTGTGCGGAGCGAATGTTTGGTATAACATGAAAATCCTTCGGGTAATATGAAGCGTATACAGAATATTTATCCGGCATGATCTCAGACAATACAAGGTGGGTGCCGGCTCTTACCTTGATATTATGAGGGAAGGCGTAAATCTGCCCGGGATCCCCTCTTTTAAACAGCAACACTTCATCGGATAAAATCTCATAGCCAAGTAATTTCCCAAGCAATGCAGCTGTGGATTTTCCCGAACATTTTTGCCCTATAAATAAATAACAGCGGTCTTTTTTTGCGACGCAGGAGCCATGTATCAGCAAATATTCACTGCGTAAGTGGCTGTAAATGAATTGAGAAACCGTCCCGCGGATCATTCTATCTGAATCTCTTGACGAATCAAACCTGACTGGAAGCTCATCCTCAAACAGTACATACGTTTCAGAACCATTACTGCCTAAAAAATATCTAAATTCGTTCTCCAGATATTTAAACAGCGCCTCTGTCTTCAAAATAACCGCAAATCTATTACCGTATACATCCAGATCCAGCCTGTAGCTGAGCGCTGCGCCGGATTGTTTTGACTTTATTTCAGACTTCATTATTTACTCGGGGAGCAATTTCCGCACGGCAGGAGGAATAGAGGTTTTATATCGGGACAGGTTTTTTTTACAAGAGTATGCAGATTTGCTGCATACTGAAGCAGAGAAGGAACCTCTTTTTCATAAATAGTATCAAGATCATTTTCAGCTATGTAAGTCAGACACTTTTCTATAACACCAAATGTAAAGTCGCAGAGATTCTGGTCGGGCTCATCATTCATCATCCTTCTTATGTGACATCCTTTTCCGCAGAGATTTAACGCCCAGCATTGTCTGCATTTGGAAGGCAGTGTGTTTTGGAGATCAAGTCCCGCATCAAGATTTCCAATCTTATTATAATAAAGCTCCCTTTTAAGATGCTTTATTGGGATTGAATGTGGACACAGATAAAGATCCCCTTCAGGGTCAACCGCCAGCTTTTTCAGACCGTATTCACAGAACAGTACGGTTTCCGACGGGCTGGTTAAAATCGCCGACAGTAATGAATGAATCCTGTATCCTGATTCGCTGTTTTTATCAAAAATGAATGTGTTATCGAGGAGAAATTTGTTTTGAATATTATCTGCTCCTCCGGTATATCTGTATAGACTTTCATATCTTACATCTATTCCCTCGGCGGTCGGATAGGCAGATTTTAATCTGTTATAGGTTTGCTGAAGATTATAATCCGAGTCCGGGGTCGTGGTGGACCTGATTCTATACTTAACTTTATACTGTTTCAGAAGATTTATCCCCTGTGTTACCAGATCCCAGCTTCCGCTTCCATTATGCGATTTACGATGAGCGTCGTGCATATCCTGATGACCATCCAGTGAAACAACTATAAGAAAGTCGCGATCTGAAAACAATTTTGCCATTTCATTATTAATTAACGTCCCGTTTGTGTTTATTCCAAATCTGAATCTTCTATCGGGATATTTATCCAGACAGTAGCGCGTCAGTTCTTTGATAAGGCTGAAGTTTAACAGAGGCTCTCCCCCAAAAAACTCTATGGTCAGCACATTTCTACTGCTGAGGTTTGTCAGGTAATCAACCGCCTTTTTTGCGGTATCTATTGTCATGTATTGATTTGGATTTGACGTGTTGTACGTTCCCTGGTATACAGAGCAGTAATCGCACACGAGATTGCATGCATGCGCTATGTTTAAGGTAATCGACTCAATATTTATTTGCGGTTGGACTTTTTTACACCGGCACAAATATCTCATTTTTGAGAGAACTTCGATCTGCCTGTTTATTTCCAGATCGGGGCCATTTAGAAACCTTTCACTGACCTCGTAAACAGCTGAGGACTGATCTAATACGAGAAAACTCCTTTGATTTATAGTGTACAGTTTTGATTCGCCAACTAAATTGCCTTGCAGTAGAGTCTTATTCATACTTAATATAGTTATCCATATAATAAAGCTGCCAAGTCTTTTTGCAATTATACATAATTATTCGGGCTTGATATCAAAACCCATTTAAATTATTAATTTAATGCCTAAAATCTCCCCTGAATGCTATTTCGGATTAGGTTAAGATTTATCTCATATAACATTTAACATGAAACAAGTGATGTAAAATTCAAGGACCTGCAGGTGTCGGAGGAACAGTAGCGGCATCCACATAACACCA
>JACQRL010000290.1 GCA_016206485.1 Planctomycetota bacterium
CTGATGAAGCTCTACCGGGACTTCTACCGGGATAAGCCCTTTGTCAGGGTAATGGCAACCTCCCCCCACACCAAGCACACCTGGGGAAACAATATGTGCCTTATTCACCCCACCATCGACCGCAGCGGGGAGAAGCTCATCGTTATCAGCGCTATTGACAACCTGGTCAAAGGCGCCGCCGGACAAGCCATCCAGAATATGAACCTGATGCTCGGCTTACCGGAAACCACCGGGCTGCAAGCGCTGGCGGTTTATCCGTGAAGCTAACTTATTAAAAAACAGGAAACGATTCAAGCTAATTAAGGAGTCGTTTTTTAGTTATGTTAAGTTAATGAGGTTTCGTTGTGGTAACCTATCCCTCTGCCCCCCTTCCCTCAGTAAGGGAAGGGGGGAATAAACCAAATTTATGGTATAATTTTTGTAATAAGTGCCTGGATTACAAGAGTAGGAAGGGGAAAGATGCAAACCTCTCAAGAAGCCTATTCAGACTTTATTAAACGCCTTACTCATTTAATAGGTAAGAATCCCGATCTCATTAAAGTGACACTTAGTAATATCTTTACGACTAGGATTATTGGTAACAAGACTCATGGGGATTTAGCGGAAATCGCTATTTCCGAATTTGTCAATCAGTATATGTATGATTTCAAGTCACTTCATGTGGGAAAGGATTTATACAGGGCTAAAGAGCACGAAGAAGATATACGAATAACTAATGAGATTCAGAAAATTGATTTCACAATAAGTATTAAGGCTTATGGAGATGGGCCATTACAACTTTCTACTGACAAAAACTTTAAGATGTTTCCGAGACTAAAAAGAGAAGGCGGAGTAGTCTCTGGTGAAAAAGAAATTGGTCTTATATTTGATGACACTGCATTTAGTGAGTTTGGGAACATCAATGTGCTTCCACTGATATACGATGAAAACAAAAGACGGTGTAATATTATGGTTTTCGATTTTGCGAAGGCAAGAACTAGCACAAAGGAGATACGCTACGAGGAAGAGGGTGCAGGCAGGAAACATCCTGTTTTTAGGTTTTACGATGAGCTAGGGGGATATATTTGCGAAGTGCGTTATGGAGATGCTTCTGCAAATGCATTACAACGGGGGCTTTGGACTAACACCAAGAATGCTACACGGTACTTTCACAGTGTAACAAATGGATGGATTGACTATTCGGATAACTTATTATTGGTAACATTATTCTCTCATGCCCTGATTTCAACCCCAGTTGGGCATGAAAAAGCACTGGAACTTCTTAAATCGGATATTCAAGATCAAAAAGATAAATCTCAATTATCGGAGTATCAATTATCGGAGTAATTGAATGGATATGACGCCAACAATGTTTCCTGATTTAGTTTTGGCTTGCCCCGATACAGAGGGGGTTAAATATACCGGGTCGAAATTGAAGTTAATTCCATACATCTTACGACTTGCAAATAAAGTGAATCCTCGCACAGTATTCGATGGATTTTCTGGTACGACCCGTGTATCTCAAGCTTTTGCTAGAAGAGATTACAAAGTTATATCAAACGATATTGCAGTCTGGTCTAAGGTATTTGGACTATGTTATCTAAAAAATAAAAGGCCGAAGTCCTATTATCAGGAAATTATTGACCACTTAAATGCTTTATCCGGTAAAGATGGATGGTTCACCGAAAATTATGGCGGTATCCCAAATGGCGGAACATCATCTCGAACTAACGGACTAAAGAAGCCTTGGCAAATTCATAACACACGGAAGCTGGACTCGATAAGAGAAGAGATAGATAGGCTAGGTTTAGATGAGACTGAGAAATCCGTTCTCCTGACCAGTCTTATCTTGGCTTTAGATAAAGTTGACAGTACGCTTGGACACTTCGCTTCGTATTTAGATGATTGGTCTCCCAGGTCATACAATACTATGAGATTATCTATCCCAAGTTTAATCGAATCATATCGAGACCACGAGGTTTACAACGAGGATATATTTAGCATTTTGGATAAAACTGGAGCGGATTTAGCTTACTATGACCCTCCGTATGGCTCAAACAATGAGAAAATGCCACCATCTCGTGTAAGATATGC
>JACQRL010000318.1 GCA_016206485.1 Planctomycetota bacterium
CTGGGCTCATAACCCAGAGGTCGCAGGTTCAAATCCTGTCCCCGCTACCAATTAATGCAAAGAGCCATCGGCATTTACGTCGGTGGCTCTTTCTTTTTTATCAGACAAATCCAAACTGTTAACAGTTTTGTTAACACTTTTGCTTAAAAAGTATGTCTCGTAGCGATAACGTTATGGAACTTACGCAGCTTAAGAAGAAACTTCCGTTGGTAAAAGCTTGGATTGATGATCTTCTTTCCCGCTATTCTTCACAGGCTAGGTCGGTTTCTGATTTTGGCTTCGAAAGTTTGTCGAAGTATTTTTCAAAGTTAACATTGGCTAAGGCGCGAGCTGTTGTTATTGAAAACGTTCCAATGCCGCCCCTAACATCGCTCGGCTTGGTGGAGCTTTCGGATTTCGAAAAAGGGAGGTACGCTGGCATTACATTTAAAAATTGCTACTTTATTCGTACCGAATGCATAAGCAATGAATCTTTGCATTTTCACGAACTTGTTCATGTTGTTCAATGGGGGCATTTGGGAGTTGATAATTTCCTTATGACATACGCACTTGGACTTTTGGAAAATGGATATGCTGATTCTCCCTTGGAGGTGTTGGCCAGCGAACACGAACGAAACTTTGTATCTAAGATTAGTCCTTATAATGTAGAGCAAAGAACTAAGGATGCATTAGACCAATTCCTTCCTGAAGTTTTAAGAAAGATTCAATCGGTATGACAATTAGATGGCAGACGCAACTCAAACAGAGATTTACATCCGAAGTTTTGTGGCATTTTGTCGGAAGAAATAAGTCAGATGAACAGGCGTATGAAATATTACTATCGATTCTTAGGTCTGGTCTAAAAGTTGCAGAAAAAAATGTCGAATTTAAGTATATTGACTCCAAGTCGGGACAGTTAAAAACACTTTGGGGCTACCCCGTTGCATGTCTAGCAGATATACCATTAAAGGATTTGCACATCCACGCTGAACGCTATGGAATGACGGCGATCGGTTTCCATAAAGAAAACGCAGTTCAAAATCATTTTAATCCCGTTTTATATGTAAATCAGTATTCAGGTTTCTTTCCACTTTTTATGGATATAAGGAATGAAATAGAAACCAAGCTAGCTCAAACGAGCCAAGAACTTGCGGAGAAGTTTGATAATCTTCTGCTTTTTCTTGGTTCAGTTGCAAAATCATTCCCTTTAGCACGTGACATCCGTCGTTATTGCATTTATTGCACGTATTAATTTCACGCAAAGCTTGTTAAAATATTGATGGGTTCCCTGAGCAAACAGGGTTCGCTGCAGGTTTTTATCACCTTTCGCGCCAGTCGATAAACTTACCTTATCCAAGAAAGGAAGGTTCCTTAACGATGGCCCAAGGACAAGCTAAGTCGCCCGTTTTTCTCTTGGGGAAGATTCGGGAGAAAGTTATTGATCCCAAGGCACTTACGCAACATCAGCGTAAGATTTGCATACGTCATTTGCTCGAGGAAGAGCCAGGACTATCAGAATACCAAATGGCGGCTCTTCTTGGGGTTCCGAGGTCGACTGTAAACCGTTACAAGCATGAGATTCTAAGACAAGATGGTTGGGTTGTAGATCAACTCGATGTGCGCCTTTACAGCACTAATTTGATACGGAAGCACAGCATTTGGATTTCAAAACTTGAGCAACAACAATCTTGGTACAAAGCCGCCTCTTTGCTTAAAAGCTTCACCGAGCAACTGATCGACCTCGGCGTTCTTGTGCGGGTAGACCCGAGCGCAGATCAGAGAATGACCATTCAGGAGTTTTTGAGGAAAGCCGCACCGACCATTGCTAAAACGCAACAGCGTTATGAGTGTCAAAAAGTGTTGGCAAGTGAGGCAAAAGATGTCAGCGGAAAAGATAATGTGGTGAGAAATCCATCGGCTTGCGCATAAAAGATGTAGCAGGTAGAAACAAAACTTGACCATTTTTCTACCGTTTGAAAAGTGATCGAATAATAAAAATTTGGTGAAATTGTGAAGAAAAACAAACAAAAATTCTCACAGGATGAGCGAGAACTCTTGCGATTCAAGTGGAAATTCCTTTGGCGAGATCCTGAATATCGGAAGGATGCTGAAGGATATCGTAAAGCGATTTGTAAGATAGAAAAAGATAATCCAAGAAATCCATTTGCGAGTTTTCGTTTTCAAGAGGAAAGACGAAAGTATTTTTTGGAAAAATATCAAATACCTTATCCGATAGAACCTGCGATTGTCTCTGAAAAAGTTTACGTTTTTAACTTTTTTGGTTAACTTTTCCATTGACCCCAGTTAACC
>JACQRL010000285.1 GCA_016206485.1 Planctomycetota bacterium
CCTGAATTCAATAAAAGTCATGGAGAGAGTAGGAATGAAATTTATCAGAAACGATTGTTTTTATCAAACAAATATTGTCTACTATGAAATAACAAGCTATGAGTCTTTCGAATTTGTAAATAAAACAAATTTACGGGTTTAAAATCCGAAGTTTCCATACAAATAAAAATAACGAATTAGTAAATAGGTAACTACGATGCCTAATAACAATAAAATGCATAAGATAGTTTTTGCTACCTTCGGGTCATATGGAGATGTCCTCCCCTACCTGGCAGTTGGGCAAGAGCTGAAAAAGCTGGGGTACAATGTAAAAATCGCAACTTCTGAATATTACAGAACTGCGGTTGAGCAGGAAGGTCTTGAATTTTCACCAATACGCCCAAATATAAATTATGATAATCGTGAAATATTCCGCCGTGTCATGGATGCAACTTATGGTACTGAATTCGTGGTAAGAGAGATTATTATTCCAAACCTAAAAGAGAGCTACCATGACCTGGAACACGCAATGGCAGGAGCAGATCTTTTAACTTCTCACGTACTGACCTACTATGCGCCTATATTTGCAGAAAAAAATAAGATTAAGTGGATTTCAACTGCGCTTTCTCCAATGGTATTTTGCTCTGCCTATGATCCGCCAATATTTGCGCCGATCCCATGGCTTTCAGGTCTCCGCTGCCTGGGACCACAATTTAATGGCTGGATGTTAAGACAGCTCAAAAAAATATCCACCAGTTGGGGTGATCCGATAAGAAGCTTTAGGTCCGAACTTGGTTTGCAGCCCGGCAACGATCCTCTTTGGGAAGGCCAACATTCTCCTCACAAAGTTTTAGCGCTGTTTTCATCGGTGTTTGCAAAGGCTCAGCCTGATTGGCCGGAGCAAACGAAGATATGCGGCTTCCCTATCAAAAATTCGAAAGTTAATGAAAATGATCAAAAAATTAATGAATTCATCGCAGCTGGAACCCCACCGATTGTATTTACTCTGGGAAGTTCTGCTGTAATGGTTGCTGATCAGTTTTATGAATCTGCAATAAATGCAGTTTCCAAGCTTGATCAACGGGCAATACTTGTCGCAGGACAGGATACTGACCGGTTACAAGCGATGGGAAATACCTCAAATATTCTTGCTGTGCCGTGGGCAAATTTTGATCATATTTTTAAGGGAGCCTCTGCCATCGTACATCCCGGAGGAATTGGGACTGCTGCTCAGGCTCTAAAATCAGGGAAGCCTCAGATTGTAATTCCTTTCGCCCACGACCAGTTTGATAATGCATATCGAGTAAGAAAACTGAATTTAGGAATCACTGTAAAGCGTGGAAGAAAAATTGAGAACAAACTGGCTGCCGCATTAAAACAGATTTTAACATCACCTTCATATACTAAAAATGCTGAACAAATCGCAATTTCTTTAGAAGGAGAGGATGGCGTTAAAACAGCCTGCAACGAGATTGAATGTATGTTATAATAATCAATGCTAATCACTGGGAATTTTCCGCGTTTTTTCACAAAATTTCGTGATTTCATATTGTTATTCATCCGTATATAATGATGATTTAAACAAAGTTATACAAAATTTAATTTATCTTGGCCTTTTATTGTCTATCATTTACCTCAATTCGTGACACTATTGATACTTATAATCTGTTTAGCTTCGAATGAGTGGCAGAATTCAGTTCAACACAAGTTTACACTTCCGAATCAACAGGAAAAAGGTTTCGAAATCAGTTCAAATGGGAATAATCCAATAGAGCCGTTGACACGCACAGATCTACGGCTGGAATCTACAAATAAAAACGGAGTCGATCAAATCACAACCAGATATACGTTCGACTGGGCTTTCAGCAGCAATCAATCGACAGGCATTGAAATACCATATGTATTTTCCGAGCTGGATAGCGAAGACACAAGAGGAGAAGGCGACATCATATTGAAACATCTGTTTGTTCCATACGGCAATTTCAAAATGTCGGGCAAACCGCGTAACTTCCCGTGTCTGACAGGAATTGGATTACTCCAGGGAATTCTGCTGCCAACAGGCGATATAGATGATGCAACAGGTTCTGGTCAGCTCCTTGCCAAATCTTCCCTGACAGCAGGGTTCAATCCATTTAGAGACATCGAAATATATCCGACAACTACTTATTACCATTCATTTATTCACAAAGATGACGCTAACATGACACGTGAATTTGAATTTAATCTGCGCGCGATCTACAACTTCACTTCATTTTCGTGGATAATATATGCGCCTGAAATATTTGAAGATCTGACAGACCACAAATCAACGTTCATAAACCGATTTATACTGGGAACCATGCTGAATAAATCCACAGCCTTAACCATCGGATACGCTGCGCACACATCAGGAAAAGAAAGGTTTGATAATCAGATTGTTCTCGCCTTCAGATATCTCTTTTAACTGGAATATTGCTGAATTAACTGAATTCGCACAATACTTTCTTAAATTCATCTATCATGCAAAAAGTCGTTCGGATGTTCCCGGTCTTATTATCAAATGATTTTTCGTAAAATTCTTGTAGATCACTGATTTCACAGAGTAAAACCTTGGAGAAAATCGCGAAACGTCACTTAAAACAGTATCACCTGATGTTTAACAGCGCTTTTTTCGCCGCCTGAAACAGCATCTCCCAATTATGCTCTGAATAATGAGCTTTCATTTTCCATTTCTTTCTGCCAAGAAGATCGCTTACTGTAAAAATTGCTGATAGATCGACATTTCTGTATTTTGCAACCGCAAATAATGCAGAAGCTTCCATTTCGACAGTATAAACACCTTCTTTCTGATATTTTTTAACTTCAGCAAAAGTTTCTCTGTAAGGAGCATCAACAGTCCAGCTTGTGCCAACACGACATGAAACTTCTAATGAAGCGAGAGCCGCCTTACATCTTTCTGTCAGCACTTTTGAAGCATACGAATATTTAGACGGTTTTAGATAATGATGAGATGTGCCTTCATCTCTGATGGCTCTATCACAAACCACTATATCACCAATCGCAAGGTTAGTGAGCAGACCACCCGCTTCACCTATTGAAATAAAGTTTTTTATACCCAATGCTATCAATTCTTCAAAAAGCATGCAGGATGCAGGGGCGCCAAGAACCGATCTAATCACACCAACCTGATTATTTGTATCATTTATCAGATAAAAAGGAGGGTTGAATCCTTTAACTAACACTGTTTTGTGATTCGTAAGAACATGGTTGAGTAATCGACCTGTATAGCATAGAATTAAATTACGCGGAGGATTGAATCTGGGATAAGCTTTCATTTTCTTTCTATAGGCTATAAGTTTTTGAGGTGTAATCACTGAGGAACAGCCATACTTGTTTTTAAAATTCGGAAATGTCATTATCCCGCCAACTTATTTTTAACATATTTATCAAGTTTATACTCCCGGTGTTTAATTACAATCTAACACGATAGTTACATCAATCTGGAATGTTCAGGCATTGTTGAAAATCTGAAAATCTGAAAATCTGCCGCAAAGGCTCAAAATGGTCCGAATCGCGAAGAATTTTTCGCGTTTTTCAACAAAGTTTCAAAGCAACGACTACAAAAATTGCTATGTTATTTGTCTGAGGTGAACTTATGACAAAAAGCGATTATTCACAAATTGCCAGAAATCAGTGCGAAAAAACTGCAAAGATCTACTACTCCTATCGCAAAAAAAAGGTAACGGGAAATGACATTATTGAGATCCCTGCAATGAGAAAACTAATAGGTGATGTATCGGGCAAAAAACTCCTTGATGCCGGTTGCGGATTTGGAACACATTCAGTATATTGCGCTAAAATGGGGGCAGATGTCACCGCAGTTGATATATCTCAAACCATGATTAATATCGCAAGACAGGAGGCAGAAACTGCAGGCGTCAAAATTGATTTCAAAGTTATGGATGCCACCAAAATGGACTCAATAGAGGCAAATACATTCGATATTGTGATTTCATCAGTCGCTATGTGTTTTGGTATTCAGGAATTTTTGAACGAAACTGCGCGGGTGCTTAAACCATCAGGAGTATTCTGCTTTAGTGATGCGCATCCATTTACAGGAGCAGGCAGGAAAGTAAAGGAAGAAAATGGTTTTAAACTTGTTGTGGATGATTATCTGACAAAAGGGTTGAAAAAACATAACAACGTCTTTGGCAAGATCGATCCGTCCGATGAGGATTATGAATGGCAGTGGGAACACTCTACATTAGAAGATTACTGCCTGGCTCTCAATCGCGCGGGGTTCCTGATCGAAACCCTTCTTGAACCCAAACCTGAACCTGAAACAAAAGACCTGAATCCAACTCTTTATGATTTCGCCAGCAAATATCCTGTCTTTGTGCTGATACGAGCAATCAAGAAATAAAATGCTGCACGTTAAAATTCAATCACCATAGCAATACGTATCAAATTATCGCTGGCACTAGAAAGCCCTTTTGCAATTCCCAAGTGCATCATCATACCACCGCCAAAACTGAATCCGAAGATCGGCTGGAGATAGTGCTCTTGCCTGCTAAGAGCTATACCAAAATCTTCTGTATCACCCAGACCCCCATACAGTTCGACACCATACATAAAACCATAATGGCCGCCCATATGACACTCACACTTCCCTGAATTATCTCTGCAATGAGAACAGCCGCAATTTGGCATCTTAGTCTTACATACACATTGATCTGAATCGCGCTGAGTCCCTCCGTTCGTCTCACAATGGCCGGGATGATACATCATACCGAGCGAATATCCGTATGCAGTCCCTCCGGCATGCACATCCGTTTCATTTATCCAATTGAATGTGAAGTTTGTACTCCCGATATCCTTTGAAAGAATAATCCTTGTCTCCAGAATCTTTTCGAAATCGGGTTCAGTTTCCGCAGCTTCTAGATATGGAGGATCTATCCATCCCGAAGTCTCCATTTTAAAACGAGTAGTTTTTTTAAGATATTCGAATTCCGAATAAAGCACAAGGTTAACAAATTTCTCCTCTTCAAACACCCTATATCTCCATTCCAGACGCAATCCTGTAAACTCGGAATTGCCGGTTGAAGGCTCATACCACCACTCCGGCATCAGTTCCAAAGCAGTTTGCTTAGTCAGACCATATTCGATCTCGAGCATCTGAGAAACAAAACTTCCTATATCTTCATCCCGCTTAAACTTTGACGGCAAGGTAAAGTCCGTCATCAGCATAACCTCAATCTCATCTTTTTCAATACGATGACTGTAACCTGTAAAATAACCCTCATTTCCCGCATAGAGATTGATAGCACCTGCAATTTCAAAGAACACAACCACCAGCATTACTTTAATTTTCATACCTACCTCCTACTCAAACAGGGCAAATAACTATTAATATTGAGACTTAGTCTCAGTATTAATATAATAAAATTCACCGTTCATTTATCAAGTTTTTTAAAGATCCGCTCTGTTATTTTTTACCTAAAAATCTGAGCAGAAATGCGAGAAAGAAAAATCTATACCAATGATCGACAAACCTAAATAGTCAAGCAATTCACGATAACACTGTAAACTAAACAACAAGATATCCACACTGCCCTTCTGGTTGTCTACATATCTTGTTTTGCTCATATAACGCGAAATACGATATATTGCACCATGTTAAGTTACATTTCTGCTAGAACTAACAGTTAATTTCGATATCCTTACTTCTTTATGAAAGAAAAAACCGGATATGTCATGAACATGAAAGACAAATTTGGTCACCTTAAGTTAATCGATATTCCTAAGCTGGCAACCGAGTGCAAAGAAAAATGGTTCAACCAGACATTGTGCCATATTAATGACTGTGTGGCAAGACTTGGTGTTGTCCAGGGTGAATTTCATTGGCACAAACATGATCAGGAGGATGAGTTTTTTTTGGTTCTTGAAGGAAAATTGTATATAGATCTCGAAGGTAAAACTATAGAACTAAATCCGCACCAGGGATTTACAGTCCCAAAAGGAGTAATACACAGAACGCGAGCAGAAATAAAAACAGTAATGTTGATGATAGAGAAAAGCTCTGTAAAACCCACAGGAGACTAAAGCCAGAGAACAATGCATACGTCTTTAGTCAGATATAACTCAATTATTTATTAGCTGGTCCTTTCGAATATTTTTCGATTGTTGCAGAAATAAGAAATGATCCGAATAGTATAGCTGCTACTATACTGCCTTTGCCAATCTTTTCATGACTGGAATCATTTAACAAAGAAAATATAAGCACAATTGCGGATAAGCACAAAAATACTCGTAAAATCATATATCCCAAACATAAACGTGACAATTACAGTGTCAATATGAATAGTAATTTGCGAGCAACCAGTATTAAGGTATAGTAAACGTCTTAATAGTTATGAAACAGCTCGTCATTAGCCTTGCGTTTGTCACTCTTGGCTTCATTATTTCAGATGACGGGAAAACCGGCGGAGCAACCACCACATATTTCACTTATAATGTAGGAAAAGATCCGTTCAGTATTATACCGGCAGATTTCAACAATGACGGCAATCCGGACCTGGCTGTTGCGAACAGAAAAAGCAATAATGTTTCAATTTTAATAGGAAAAGGTGACGGGACATTCAAAGATGCAGTTGACTATGCAATCGCCAGCAATCCCTTTGCGATTGCGGTCTGCGATTTCAACAAAGATGGAAAAACAGACTTGATATCCGCATCGGCTACTGCAGTAGTGCTTCTGGGCAAAGGCGACGGGACATTCACCAAGCAACCCACAGACTTTAAAGTAATCTCAGTATCCGCAATAACATTTGCAGATTTTAACAAAGATGACCTCATTGATATTGCTGTGGGACATGATGGAAGGTCGATATCGGTATACCTGGGCGATGGCAAAGGAAAATTCAATAAAACATGTAATTTTATCGCCAATAACTCCAGTCTATATTGTCACGATATGGATCTGGATGGCTCAACAGACATCATTACACTCAGCACTAAAGATGATTCTATGCGCATATTCAAAAATGATAGTAAGGGAAATTTTTCAAAACCTTCTGTAGAAATGAAAGTCGGAAAGCATCCGACTTCCCTTGCTGTCGCAGACCTCAACAATGACAGCAAAAACGACATTGTAGTAGCAAATTTACAAAGCAATAACATCTCTGTTTTGATCGCAGAAGAAAAGTTGAAATTTGCCAAAGCCAATAATTTGAATGTTGAAAAGGGACCGGTAAGTATAACAACCGCTGATTTCAGGAGCGACGGTGAACCTGAGCTTGTTATCACAAACTCGCTTTCAAACAGCATCTCCATGCTATTCAACAAAGCCGGCGCGACTTTTTCTATCCGCAGCATTATATCAAACATCTCAAAAAAAAGCCCCAATACTTTAGCTTATGCAGTATATCATGATCTGAATAAAGATGGTGAGCCCGACTGCATCGCGGCAGATTCTAAAAACAATGATATCATCGTTATAAATACAGTTTCCAGCGCGATTGTAAAAAGCGACAAAAAGCCAAAAAAAGGAAACAAGGTCTTGATATCAATCGAAACATCAATGGGAAACATCGAAGTCGAATTAAACAGGAAAAAAGCGCCCGCTACTGTAGAAAACTTCCTGAAATATCTTGATGACGGATTTTACAATGGGACTATTTTTCACAGAGTAATTAATAATTTTATGGTACAGGGAGGAGGCTTCACCAGCGAGCTCACCCCGAAATCCACCCGTCAGGCTATCACAAATGAAGCTGACAACGGGCTCAGAAATTTAAGAGGAACAATCGCTATGGCAAGACTGCCTCACCCAGATACAGCTACATCTCAATTCTATATTAATCATATGGATAATAGCGGTCTTGATCATCGTGATAACTCAATGGAAGGATATGGTTACTGCGTGTTCGGCAAGGTCACCAAAGGAATGGATGTAGTCGATAAGATCGCATCTGTAAAAACCACTTCAAAAAATGGCCTTGAAGATGTCCCGGAAGAAACAATAACGATAAAAAAGATATCGCGGATTCAACAAGATGAATAAGTGATCTTGCGTAAAATTCTTGTAGATCACTGATTACACGGAGAAAACGCCAGATTACTCAGATAAAGAAATATAGCTTGATTCCTATATCTGTGCCATCAATCTCATCAGTCGGTGAAATCTGTGGAGAAAATCGCGAAACGTCACTTAAATGACTTGTTGGTACGTAACTCGTAATCAATTTAAACAAGGAGGAAAATTCGCAACTCATAACACGCGATCCGTTTACTGAGCACTGCTAATATGTATCTACTGATGGCTTAGTGATACGTTGAGTTATTGTGATTGGCTGATGCTGATGCTGTGGCAGGTACAAACGAGTGAGATCAACTTCAGAGAATGAATTAACAACCATATCTGCCCTTGAAATCTGATCCCTTCTGAAACTCGTAGTGATACCAATACACCACATGCCGGCGGCCTTCGCTGCTTCAACTCCATTTGGAGAATCCTCCAGTACAACGCAATCCTCAGGCTTTGACCCGAGCTGCTTGGCAGCATACAGGAAAATATCAGGACTTGGCTTTGATATTCCGCCTATATCAGCAATTGAAAAAATATTGCTGTTAAACAATTTGGAAAGTCCCAGTTTATCATCGTAAAGTTTAAGGAGATCCCGGTCAAGAGCTGTCGCGATGCAAGTTTTATATTTTACCCTGATTTTATCGTAAAAATCAATGCAACCGGAGACAAACTTCAGTTCATTCAAAATGAGCATAGTCATTATGTCCTTTTTTTCCTTAACAAGATCCGAAATATCTCCCGTTAATCCACATACCTTTTGCAGAAGTTTTACGCTATCGGTAAGAGATTTCCCCATTAAAAGATGTCTGATCTGCTCTTTATTGTAAACGAGCCCTTTGCGCTGGAAAAGCTCATGCTGACCCTTATCCCACAAAGCCTCGCTATCCGCTATTACACCATCCAGATCAAATATAATCGTATTTACCATAACTTGCTCCTTACCTATATGACGCCTCAGTTAGGATAAGTTTACCCCTCGGTTTTCAAAAAGTCCATAGATTGCGTAATAAAACCGCCTGCCTCTCAATATGCCTTTAAAACCGTTTTGATTAATGATTGCCATCATATCTATAAAATTATAATTGGGATAACTATTGTTTTGTTCCGCCAAAATACTATCACATTTCCATGAAGCAAAACATTTTAATTCTATCCGCCGGGGTGGGAGCTGGCCACAATAGCGCTGCTGCAGCAATTCATGAAACCATAGGTAATAATTTTGCTGATTGTATTGAGTCTCGCTGGATAGATGTATTAAAACTCTCAACCAAGATGTTTAAAAAAACATATTCAGATTCATATTTAACACTGGTTAATCATTTTCCGGCACTTTGGGGACTCATATACAAGATCTCCAGAAAGAAATTTCTCTCCAAAATTTCCAGAGCTATTGACAAACCTGATTCTGAATCAAAGAAAAACATTCTAAATGCAATTGATGAATACTCACCAAATATAATAATATGCACTCATTTCATGCCCGCAAATCTTGTTCTCAAATCAAGATGCAATATCCCAGTTTATATAGTGGCTACAGATTACGATGCCCACAGACTTTGGGTGAACAAAAAAGCCGCAGGATATTTCGTATCATGCGAACAAGCAAAATGGCTGGTAAGCAAGTATGGATATGAAGATAAAAAGATATTTATAACAGGCCTCCCTGTACATCCAAAATTCACAAAAGCTATAGACAAATACGATATCTACAAAAAACTCGGGCTGAAGCCGGAATTACCGGCGGTTCTGTTGATGGCGGGAGGTTTCGGCGGATCGTTCATGAAAAAAGCTGTACAAAAAATATTATCAATTGACAAAGAATTTCAGCTGATAATAGTCTGCGGCAAAAATGAGTCGCTGGAAAAAAAGATAAAGAAAATCTGCGGTAATGACCAACGTGCGATTATTCATGGATTCGTCGATAATGTACAGGAGCTTATGACTGTATCTCGTTTCACTATTACAAAATCTGGAGGACTCTCTATGACAGAGGCAATGGTCTGCGGTTCGCCGCTTCTGATATTCAAACCGACTCCAGGACAGGAGGTGGAAAACTGTATCTACGCATTAGAATCCGGTTTTGCTATGTACGCCTCACTTACAGATACACTCGACTTCAAAGTAAAGATGCTTCTTGAAAATGATATGCTTATAGAAAAAATGAGCAGTCAGGCTCTCAACCATGCCCGCCCATTCGCTGCAAATGACATCATCGAAACCATTTTAAAAACCAGTGTACAAGCTATAACAACCTGATCTCTCTCATTACTGCATAAACGACGTAATTCTTGTTACAGTAAATTATTCTTGATATACTTTGCGTTTTTAAGGAGAAGTATATGAGATCTAAATTTGCTTTAGTTTTGATTTGCTTATTAACCATTTCAGGTATTTGCGCCGGGCTGGTTTTGTCACAGGATAAAAAAGAGGATAAATCTTCATGGGAAGCCCCAAAGCCGACAAAAGAGCATAAATTACTCAAAATGTTTGAAGGAACATGGAGCTACAAAGCAAAATTCAAAATGGATGAAAAGTCAGAATGGATGGAATCTTCAGGCACAGAAACAACTAAAATGAGTCTTGGAGGGTTTTGGCTTATATCAAACTCCAAATGTGAAAGCAGCACGATGTCTTTCGAAGGACATGGAGTTTTTGGTTATGATACCGCCAGGAAACAATATGTGTCTATGTGGATAGATAGTATGTCATCATCTATGACAACATCAGAAGGAATTGCAAGCAAAGATGAGAAAACCATTACATTAACCGGCCAAACCAGATGTCCGATGACAAACGAGCTCATAACAATGAAATTTGTCTACGAAATAACAGATGAGAACAACTTTATTTTCAGCATGTACATGCCGGCAAAAGACGGGAAAGAATACAAGAGTGGAGAAATCACTTATATTAAAAATAAAGCGAACCACGATGAAACAAAACACACAAAGTGATTAAACGCTGAATTTAAGAGTTAAAGAACAGAGAAAAACAGCGCTTTTCAGGAATAGGCGATTTCAGTTACTTTGTCACTATTGATGCGCTCTTGATAACAACAGGTTTTTTAGGGACATGAAACGCTATATTTTCTATATACTTTTCATTAACTTCAACAGCTCCTATAGCATCAACCACATCCAAACCCTCAGTCACCTGACCAAAGACCGTGTATTTCCCGTCTAAATGAGGACGAGGTACAAGACATATATAAAACTGGCTGCTGCCGCTGTCAGGATTTGTATCTCGAGCAAGCCCAAGTGTACCAACAACATGCTTGTTTTGATTAAATTCTGCTTTAACAGTACATCCACAATCAGTTGAACCATCACCCTTTGGACACCCTGCCTGAATAACATGCTCTTTCACTACTCTGAAAAATACCTGATTGTTATAAAAACCCTGATTGATGAGCTTGATAAAGTGTTCGCAAGTTTTTGGCGCATCCTCTGTGAATAATTTCATCACAATCTTACCCATACTAGTTTCCATAATTACATATTGTTTTTGCTTTGAATTAGCATCAGATCCGGAACTGCCACAGGATAAAGAACAGATTAAAGACACAGATAAGCCAATAATTCCTAAAAGTTTCATATCAATATAAATTAACAGTTATTTTGAACATATCGAGTTAAATATACAATAATTAACAGACACTTAACAAAACTTCACTGAATCACTGAAAATCCATAGAGACACTGAGGTTGTTCAAGAATTACCTGTAATTTGCATTTCCTGAGTTTTTCTGTGTTTCAGTGGATATTCTGTGCTTCTGTGGGAAAATTTGTTAAATATCTCCTAGAAAATGTTTAATGAACCCCAGCTGAAACACTGAGAAATATGACAAAAACTATTTTCTTGGAATTTTTGTATTCCTCTGTGGTTCCGTGGATATTCTGCGGCATCTGTGTGTGGGAGGTTTTATGACATCTAAGGCTCTTGATACGCTGCTAAAAGAAGAAAGAACATTCAAACCTACTCCAAATTTTATTAAACAGGCAATTATGAAAGACAAAAATATTTACAAACAAAATAATAAACAAAAGTTTTGGGAAGGCTTCGCAAGAGAGCTTCATTGGTTTAAAAAATGGGATAAGATTCTTGAATGGACCCCGCCAAATGCAAAGTGGTTTATCAACGGGAAAACAAATCTCACTTTCAACTGTATAGACAGACATCTTTCAACCTGGAAAAGAACAAAAGCAGCAATAATCTGGGAAGGCGAACCCGGTGAAACACGTACATTGACCTATCAGGAACTCCACAGAGAGGTCTGCCAATTCGCCAACGCATTAAAAAGTCTGGGAATTAAAAAAGGCGATCGTATTACTATTTATTTGCCAATGATTCCGGAAGCAGCTATCGCGATGCTGGCATGCGCGAGGATCGGAGCACCTCATTCTGTCGTGTTCGGAGGTTTCTCTTCAGATTCGTTAAGGGACAGAATAAACGATTCAAAATCAAAGATCGTCATAACTGCCGATGGCGGGTGGAGAAAAGGATCTATAGTCCCGCTTAAAGCAAATACAGATGAAGCATTAAGGGAAACTCCAAGCATCGAAAAAGTGATAGTAGTCAAGCGAATCGGTAATGAGATCTCAATGACTAAAAAAAGAGATCTCCTGTGGAACGATATAGTGAAAACCCAGCCTTACGATTGCGAAGCAGAAGAGATGGATTCCGAAGATCTTCTCTATCTTCTTTATACAAGCGGCACAACAGGAAAACCAAAAGGCATAGTTCACACCACCGGCGGCTACATGACAGGGGTTTACGCTACTACAAAATGGATATTCGATATAAAAGACAGTGACATTTTCTGGTGTTCAGCAGATGTCGGTTGGGTAACCGGACATAGTTATGTCGTTTACGGTCCATTACTCAACGGAGCAACAACACTTCTCTACGAAGGCGCGCCAAATTATCCTGATAATGACAGGTTCTGGTCAATAATTGCAAAACACCGCGTTAACATTTTCTACACAGCTCCAACCGCTATTAGAAGCTTCATGAAATTTGGTAAGGAGCTCCCACAGAAACATGATATGAGCTCACTGCGTCTTCTGGGAACTGTCGGCGAACCAATTAATCCCGAGGCGTGGATCTGGTACTACGAAGCAATTGGGAGAAACAACTGTCCCATAGTCGATACGTGGTGGCAAACAGAAACCGGACATATACTGATTTCACCGCTTCCAGGCATAACAAAGCTGAAACCGGGGTCTGCCACAATTCCATTTCCCGGAATTGATGCAGATATTGTAAACGAGAAAGGAGAATCTGTTGATGCAGGATACCTGGTGATCAAATCTCCCTGGCCCGGAATGCTCAGAGGCATCTACGGTGATCCTGAGCGTTATCAAAAACAATACTGGTCACAGTACAAGAACTGGTATTTCACAGGTGATGGCGCCAAAAGAGACAAGGAAGGTTACTTCTGGCTGCTCGGAAGAGTCGATGATGTAATGAAAGTAAGCGGTCATCGCATTTCCACAATGGAAGTAGAAAGTGCCTTGGTTGATCACAAAGTCGTCGCAGAAGCAGCAGTGATCGGAAAACATCATGACATAAAAGAAAACTCAATAGTTGCATTCGTTACTCTGAAGGCAAATATCAAAAGTTCTACAGATTTAACAGACGAGCTTAAGAACCATGTAGTAAAAAAAATAGGGTCCATCGCGCGGCCCGACGAAATTCTATTTACCGCAGAACTTCCAAAGACAAGAAGTGGCAAGATCATGAGGCGTCTACTGCGCGACATTGCTGAAGGAAGAGCTCTCGGAGACACGACTACGCTCGCTGACAGCAACGTAGTAAGAAGATTCTATGTAGAAGGCTACACGCAAAGATAAGATTGAGGAAAAGTCTTATTTTAAGGAGGTGTAGCTATGTGGTATGCGGGAATTGATTTA
>JACQRL010000281.1 GCA_016206485.1 Planctomycetota bacterium
AAAGCTAAATAGCTGCTTTCTAACCTCCGTTCCCGACTTTACCAAAAAGAAAATTCTTATTATGGGGCTCGGAAGCACCGGCAGCACCGTAGAACTAATTAAATATCTCGCAAAAAAAGGGGCAAATATAACTGTGACAGATATTAAAGGAGAAAAAGAACTCATAAAAACGGTTGACCAGCTGCAAGATTTAAACATAGATCTCCATCTAGGCAGGCACTACAAAGAAGATTTTACAAAATGCGATATTCTTTTCGTAAATCCTGCAGTAAAACTTACCGATCCTTTCTTACAGATCGCTATTGAACATAATGTAAAACTCGACAGCGAAATAAATTTATTCTATAGACTCAACAGAAAAAAGAAAATTATAGCCGTAACCGGCACGAAAGGAAAAACTACGACTGTTAAGCTGGCCCATGACTTAATCAGAAATCTTGGGAATAAAATATGGATGGGCGGAAACAACGGGATTTCTTTGCTTAACAAAACCGCAAATATTTCAGACAGAGATTATATCATACTGGAAATATCAAGTTTCCAGCTGCAAACTCTTGGATTCATCAACTTTCATCCATATATAGGCTGCTGCCTTGCAATAACAGAAGAGCATCTCGATCATCACCAAAACTTTGATGAATATATTGAAGCTAAATCAAATATCTGCAGGCTTCAACTTGAAACTGAATTCACAGTTTTAAATCCGGATACTTCAAAGCTAAAATGCTTTAAGAACAAATCGAAACTGCTTATATTTTCTGAAACAGATCGAAACGCGGATTTTTATATACACAACGGTTCCATCTATAATAAATCAAAAGATCTCCAAATCAAATTAACTGAAGAGCTCCGCATGAAAGTGCTTCACCCTGACAATCTTCTTGCAAGTGTTGCTATAACTTCAATAGTAAACAATCTGTCAAACAATACCGAAATAATTAATAAAACCGTCAAAGAGTTCATCCCTGACCAGTTCAGAATGCAGTCCATAGTGACAATTAATGGGAAAACATTTATCAATGATTCCGCATCAACTCATCCGTCTTCAACAATCAATGCCCTGAAAATACTGAAAGATAAAAATGTGATCCTCATCTTTGGGGGTCTCAATAAAGGACTCGATATACAAAGCTGGGTCAAAAAAATCGGTCACCCGAAACTCAAAGCAGTTCTGTTAATAGGCCCTACTTCAACCGACATCTCTGTGGAATTAAACAATATGCAGATCAAAAATTTTAAGTCGTCAAACCTGAAAGACGCAGTTGCAAAATCCTTAAAACTGTCAGATCATGGCGATACGATACTTTTCTCACCCGGTTTCAGTAGTTTATATTGTTACAATAACTACATACAAAGGGGGGAAGAATTTAATCATATAATTCATAAATTATTCGATAAAAAATAGAGAGTAATCGCCCTTCGATGAGCTCAGGGCGACTCTGAGCCTGCATAAGAATCGATCGGAAATTATAGGCAAACCCGCAACTCGTACTATGAAACCCGTTTATGCGCGTAGCATTATTTTTGTTATCTTAGAAGCTCTAAATTTTCTATTGATTAATAAATCGAATTCAGTGAAAAATGTTGGATAACTTTTCGACACAGACTCCATTTCATCAATCTTGATCTCCGGATTTGCCAGTTTAAGGAGATGGAAATTCATTGCCAGTCGATGATCTGAATAAGTTTTAAGTCTCCCGCTTTTGATTCGTTTCAACGGATGTATGACGATAGATGACGATGTCGATCGGATTTTTACTCCGATCCTGCCAAGTTCAACACAAACCGCCTCCAATCTGTTTGATTCCTTATACTTTAAATTTCCCAGATTGCGCAACTCAGTTGTTGCCTCACAAAATGGGGCAAGAACCATAAGTGTAAGAGATGTATCAGGAAGATTTCCTGCGTCAATTTTCAGCGCTCTTGGCAAATGAGGCGGCGCACTGATAATTCTGTTGTCTGAGATTGAAACTCGAAAACCAAGTTTCCGCAATATCTTTACTATTTCAAATTCGGCGGGTTTTACATCTCCGGCAAAATAACCAAATGCCACCTGCCGCCTGACAAAAAATGAACTGGCACAGAATATAGCAGCAGCTGCTATATCAGAAGGAATTCTTAAAGTTACTCCATCAAAATTTTGCCGTGTTGAAATGAACGTATTATTCGTATTTTTAATCCTGACCCCGAATTTCTTCATTACATTCAGTGTCAGATCGACATATGAATATGAATTCATCAATTTATCAAACCTTACATTCAACGACTGAAGTAACGGTGAAATCAGCAATATTGAGGAAATATACTGACTAGTAACCGTTTTGCCAAAATTGGCATTGATATGCTCAACTCGACCAACATTATTTATAACCAAGTATGATTTAAGTCTCTTTGACTCATTTAATTTGATATCGGCCCCGTTTTTATTGAGCAAATCCACCAGTTGACTAAGAGGTCTGCCTGCCAGCTGTGACCCGCACTTCACTTCAAACTCGCCATATTGAGTTGAAAGCAGTGATAATATAAACCTGAGAGCTGTCCCGGCATTTCCCACATTACAACAACCTTTCTTTTTGAAATCACTTGGTGTGACCTCAAAATACTTGCCCCTTTTTATGATACGCTGACCTAACTGATTAAGCGAGTCAATCAAACAAAGACTATCAAGCGACAAGGAGGGATTGATCAGCTTTGAAGGAGATCCAGCAATTGCAGAAAGAATAAGCGCTCTATTCGTAACAGATTTACATCCTTTTACAATAAACATAACAGATTTCAAACAGACTAGATCAGAAATCACTCCAGATCAAAAATTGCTTGAATACACTTATTAAAATATTCTAATGACTTTTTGTATTCAAATACATAATCATTAAAACGCTTTATTTCCTTCTTCCGTTTTTTTGTGGAGTCGGTCTCATACTGTATCTCCTTGGTCATTTTCTTGAAATCAAGAGCTCCTTTGCTCAGCAATCTCTGCAAAAAAGGATTAATTTCCTGATCACGAAGCAGATCGTTTACGAATTTTTCACTTGATCTGGTGATTTCAGAAAATTTTTCTGTGTCATATTGATTAACATCCGGTTTCAGTGAAGGCAGTCTATTAATTCTTTTTATTACTTCTTCAAGCTCTTTAAGCACCTGTTTTGACTTTTCAAGCTTCGCTCTTAATTCGGTAAAGAATTCTTTCTCTTTAAAACTATTCGGCTTGCCGAAAATAGCATCGATTATGTTCCATATTGATCTGCTTTCCTTGCAATGATCATCAATGAACTTAGAAAAAGACATTTCTGCGGATCCTCTTATCCTCGCCCCAAAAGGAGACGTATTCACAATGATTTTGTTCATTCCGATAATATCCGCTTCAAAAACAGAAACAAAAGACTGAAATGTTTTTAACGATCTCACATTTTTTCCATCGATTACTGAGGGAATATAAACAAGATTCGGATCTCTCTCGTCCATTTCAACCTTCCCTCCCCAGGTATGGGCAACACCCTGGGCATGCGTATTGTCGGTCGGCAATGCCAAATCAACTCCAACCAATGAAATCGGGTTACAACCCAAATAGTCTGCAAAATAAAATCCCATGTGCGCAACAGACAAGCCTTTTTTGAGTTCAGTAAGATCTTCTTTAAACTTTTTTAACCATCTGGAATAGTTAGTGGTCTGAAGATATGAAATTTTTCTGTGCTTATATGATTTTACTATCTCGTGGTAGCTGTCAGGATCATACACTAATACAGGTTCAGAAGGGATTTCAAACCCATCAAAAAATTTCAGGCTGGCATCACTCATATCAAGAGTTACAACAAAATGCGGGTTGATGTTCTCCCTGACAAGTAACTTAAAAGATCTCGAAGCGCATATTATAACAGCGTTTTCTTTGAGTTTTTTCAACTCAGGTAAAATTAAATCAAGCGACGGACCCGATGCGACAACTATCGCAGGAATTCCGTCAAATACGCCTTTAAAATTCGAAAATCCGGGGGATCTCAACATCGGCAACGAGTTTACCATTGCATTTCTATCAAGTTCCTGCCTGAAATGCACTAAAGTATTCAGCTCGATCACCCTTCTATTAACAGCAGAGTTAACCTCAACTTCCAAAGGAAAGTAGAACTTAGGGTCTTTTCTCATACTGGGAGGATGAGATAAAATCATCATAGTATCAGATTCAGTAATATTCAGGAAATCTCTCATCCACCTCAAAAATTCCTCCTTTTTATTGCCTATAAAGAAAATTAATCGTTCTCTGGAAAACAGATCACTGAAATCTCTGAGTTTTAGCGCCTCGTTAAACAGTTCAATATCGCTTTCAACAAATGTCAGCCAGACATTCGGAGGAAGTTTTTTTGCAAGATACTGGACATGATATCCCAATCCAAAACCAAGGCATATAACAGCGTCATGTCTAGAAAAATCCTTTGATTCAACAAAAGTCATTCCTTCCTGCACAGGATCAAACCTGCTGTGGAGAAAAATTGTCGCGCCATTCAAGATCGGAACCTTTGCCGTATAATCATCACTTGCTGTTTTTATCAACTCAAACGATTTTGCAGTGCCTGTTTGTTTTAACAGTTCGACTGGAAATTTTCTTGCTGCTAATTCAAGATTGCTTTCGTAAAAGCCGGGCATCAGTTACTGGAAGGCATGAAATCACACAACTCATCTACGATCTGTTTCCATACCCAAATTCTTGGCTTAAGCACATGCTCAACCGTATCTGCCACATTAATAAAATCACCCGTCTTGATTGACGCCTTTATTTGAGAAGAGATATCTTCAAGCTGCTGAAATTCCAGGGTAATCTGATCGAGATTCGGGAGCTTTTTTCCCTTATTCGCCGCAACATCACCAATAACTTTAATAACCTGGATCAGATTCTGCCAATATCTCAGCACAGGATCCAGAACCAGCAGCCCTTCCTTTTCTTTTCCTGAGTTAATCATTAATGCAACCTGCGAGTGATATTCCTCGGTCTCAGGAATGATAATTTTAATCTCATCAAGAATTGATCTTATTGTGTCATAAATATTAGCGCCTTCGATACTTACCTCATTCACTTCATCAAATTTGAACTTTGAAAGCTCATCTAAAGTAAACATCGGGATTTTCACTCCATCGACTTCAACTTTGGAGACTCCAAGATCCCTTTTAAGCAGTTCCTGGCAGACTATTTTTATGAATTCAGCCCAATCTTTGAGCTTGGTTTCTACCAAAAAATCTTCATCGTACAGCTTAATCTTCACGAGGGAATAATAATAGCTGCGACCTATAATTCAAGCGATTACATAAATCTGCACAATCACTTGAACAATTACTTGCACAATCAGCAAACTTTTAAAGATAGAATTCATAATATGCCTTCCGTTTACCAGTACGAATTTCAATAATATTTTTCGTATAACTCATTAATTGTCAAAACCGATTAGAAACAGCTTATTTTCGTAATTGCATCACGTTAAGGTTACTTTCTACTTAATAAACAATTTTGAATTCTTCATTGCATTTTAAGCCATAAATTTTAAATTAGATGTCCGGATGAGAGGGAACTTAATAATTTCAGATTTTAGACTGCAGATTTCGGACTTAACCCTGCTAAGATCCGCAGGTCATTGCATACGAACAAATGCTGTAAAAAGCAGCGTTATTTTTGTCCTTTTATTTTTAGTTTCATGCTCAGGCAGTAATTTAACTGACACAACCGGGGGAAAAGAGGATAAACCTCAACCACACCCGGAGCAGATAAAAGAAACTGAGATTTCTTTCCCTGAAGTTGTCACGCAGATAACATTTTCACAAACAGGTGATGATAAGGATCCTGAAATCTCTCCCGACGGAAATCACTTATTTTACAGCACGACTGCATATTCTAAAGATTATGATATTTACAGAAAAGAAATAGGAAGCACTTCCTCCATATCTGTGATTGCAAGCAATGGAACGGATGAAAGATTTCCTTCGATAAATCCCGCCAATCCTAATATGATAGCCTTTTCATCAAACAGATCAGGAAGATGGCACATTTACATAATTATGGACTATACAGTCGCAAATGATGAATGGATCCAGATAACTGAAGGTGACGCTGAAAACATACACCCTTCCTTTAATTACGACGGAACAAAGCTTGTCTTCAGCACCAAAGACGGGGACAGATGGAAGATTAAGATCTACGATCTTCACCGCTATATCGTAATCGCTCCGGAACAACTTGAAGGACTCGTACCTGAATTTCACCCTAAAGAAAATCTGATTGTATTCCAAAAAATGAGAAAAACACAAAAGTGGTTTTCAGAAATATGGACATGCAAAGTTGAAGGAGAAAAAATCACAGATGTCACCAGCTTATTTGCATCCAAAGAGTGGGCAGCAATTAACCCGTCCTGGCTTAATGATGGAAAACAGATAATTTTCTGCTCTGCAGTAATCGAAGATGAGAAGGACAAAGACAAAAAGGAAATAAAAGGATTAGATCTTTACACAATTGACTCAGACGGGAAAAATCTTAAACAACTTGTATCAAATAAAGTCAGCGACTGGATGCCTAAAGGATATAAAGATAAAGTATATTTTATATCTGACAGGATCGGAAACTACAGAGTGTTTTCGCTCAGTATCAAATAGAATTTCTTATTTCTTTTTCGAGTTAAGCGAGACATCATCCATTTGAGCCTTCTGAAGTTTTCCGCTGTAGTCAACAACAACAGTTTTCCATTCAGTGAAAATCTCATAAATCTGATGCGAACCTTCCCTGTGGCCATTTCCTGTATTCTTATATCCGCCGAATGGCAGATGGGCCTCAGCGCCAATTGTAGATGCATTTACATAACAAACCCCATGTTCGCTTTCTTCTATATATCTGAATGCTTTATTAACATCGCGTGTATATATCGAGCTCGACAGCCCATACGCAGTCGAATTGAGTATATCAATAGCCTCATCAGGAGTTTCAAATGTAATAACAGATGTTACCGGACCAAATATTTCTTCCTGAGCGAGCCTCATTTCTTTGTTCACATTATCAAAAACCGTAGGAGCAAAATAGAATCCTTTGCCATAATTGCCATTTGTCAAAGGCTTACCTCCAACCAATAGCTTTGCCCCCTCCTCTTCTCCAATTTCTATATATCTTTGGATTGATTCCAGTCTCTGGGCATTTATGACCGGACCGACATCAGTTTCCGGCTTCAGTGCATTTCCGATCTTAAGCTTGGAAACTCTATCTAAAAATCTGTTAAGG
The DNA here is from genome assembly GCA_016206485.1 of Planctomycetota bacterium. Taxonomy (GTDB): domain Bacteria; phylum Planctomycetota; class MHYJ01; order JACQRL01; family SBBU01; genus JACQRL01. Next base: position 7,247 of record JACQRL010000281.1, read on the forward strand.
AACTGATTTTTGATTTTCTTGTGAAGAATGATCCTTGAAGTTGCCGTGCATCTCTGGCCAGTCGTGCCAAACGCTCCCCATATAGCTCCTTCAACAGCGAGATCCAGATCTGCGTCCTCCATCACAACTTCCGCATTCTTTCCGCCCAACTCGCAAGACACCCTCTTTAATCTCTTGCCGCATATTTCGTTTATTTCGCGACCAACATCTGCAGATCCCGTGAATGAAACAACCGAAACATCAGGATGAGATGCCAGAGGTCTGCCAACACTACTTCCTTTTCCATGAACCAGATTCAGTACCCCATCAGGCAGTCCAGCTTCCTGAAAGATTTCCACTAGCATAGTAGCGCACAATGGCGTATCGCTGGCCGGTTTAAAAACAACAGTGTTACCCGCAACAATGGCAGGAAACAGCTTCCAGCTTGGGATTGCAACCGGAAAGTTCCAGGGAGTAATCAGTCCGCAAACTCCCACGGGATGTCTTAGAACAAAAGCCATTTTATTCTGGAGTTCAGAGGGTGTTGTAAAACCAAACAACCTTCTTCCTTCTCCTGCATGATGATAGGCAGTATCTATTGCCTCCTGAACATCACCTCGGGCTTCCCTCATGACTTTACCGAGCTCTGTGGAAACAACAGTTGAGAGCTCTTCTTTTTTCTGCTTCAAAATTTCTCCAACTTTAAACAATACTTCAGCTCTTTTTGGGGCAGGGACTTTTTTCCAAAACTTATAGGATTCCTTTGCAACTCTAATTGCTTCATTAACATCATTGCTATCAGAGTCAGGAAATTCTCCAATAATTTCAGATTTATCCGAGGGATTTATATCTAAAAAACCTCTGCTGCTTACCGCAGGAACCCATTTTCCGCCTATGAAATTACAATAAGTCTTATTCTTAACATTTCTCCTTGCTCCCTCAACCATACTCGCTTTCTTCATAAATCCTCCTTAGTTAGAATTATGTATGAAAGTATACGAGTATTTAAATCAGATCAACAGAATATTGTTTATCTGGTGCTTCTATACACGTTTAAAAATGTTGTGATCTGCTTTGTTTCTTCAGCGTCGTGTACACGTACTATATTTGCTCCATTCAATATTGCGATCGTAGTTGAAGCTAAAGTAGGGAGCAATCTTTCCTTTGGATCTTCCAAACCGGTATACTGCCCTAAAAAGCTTTTGCGTGACAAACCAACCAAAACAGGCAGTCCAAGGCTTCTAAAAATTGAAAGTTTCTTCAATAACTTAATGTTGTGATATGGCAATTTTCCGAATCCAAACCCCGGATCAATTATTATCTGCGACTCAGAAATACCGCTTTCGACCAATTCAGCAACAGATCTTCTTAATGAAAATAAAACTTCTGAGCATACATCCGCATAATGTGGGTTATTCTGCATAGTTTTTGGAGCCCCTTGAATATGCATTAAAACTGACCCTGATCGAAATTTTTTCACGATTTTGATCATATTTTTATCAAAAGTCATCCCTGAAATATCATTCACAATATGAGCTCCTTTTTCCAGCGCCCTTTCAGCAACTTCAGATTTATACGTATCAACTGAGACAACCACATCCCTATTTTTAAGAAACTCAATAACAGGAATAACACGTTTAATTTCTTCTGCTGCTGTCACAGGGTCACTGCCAGGCCTTGTTGACTCACCTCCGACATCAATGATGACTGCACCAGCTTTAATAAGACTTTCCGCCCTTTCTAACGATCTTTCCAGACTGAAATACTTGCCACCATCATAAAATGAATCCGGAGTAACATTTAAAATCCCCATGATAACAACATCGCTACTTAACTTTAAACTCCTGTTCTGTGCCAGGTTTACCTCAAATATATTTCTTCTCGATCTTTCAACAGTATCTCTGATTAACTGAGCAATCTTGGGAAGATCCCAGGGCTGCAGAGAAAGATTCCGCAAAATTAATTCCAATCCTGCTTCGGTAGCAGTTATGAGGATTCCGGATCTATCAATTTTTTCTGTAACTATATCCTTATGAACACAGGCATCCTGACCTTTTGCAAGAGCCTCCTGTTTTATAATATTGCAGTACTTCCTAGGTACGTTGTCCAGACAGATTTGAAGTATATCTGACTTTGGGACCATAAATTTTAAACCCTCGCTTGTTGATCCAATTCGTTTCATTTCAAGGGCGATTGAAGGCTTATCTATAAAATGCCGGTTTAATACCCTGGGATTGAACTCTAATGACAGCTTAAGAAGTATGCCCGTTGAGAATTGTTCTGATTTCACTTCCGCTTATAACTTCCTTTTCAAGGAGAAGATTAGCAAGTAGTTCAAGCTTATCCTTATTTTTTGAAAGAAGTTCTTTTGCTTTGTTATAACATTGATCAATAATATTTCTCACTTCTTTATCAATATCTCTGGAGACCTCATCTGAATGAGGTCTGGTCCTGACGATTTCTCTTCCTAGAAACAAATGTTCTTCAGAATCAGTGTATGAAATTGGCCCTAATTTTTCCGTCATTCCCCATCTACATACAATATTCTTCGCTAGTTCAGTAGCTTTTTCTATATCATCGCGCGCGCCTGCAGAAATATCATCAAATGCAAGTTCTTCTGCAACACGACCTCCAAACAACCTCGTAATGGTGGCAAGAAGATATTTCTTCTGAACCTGGTATCTGTCTTTGTCAGGAAGTGTCATTGTAAGACCAAGCGCCATTCCCCGCGGAATGATTGATACTTTATGAACAGGGTCTGTGTACGGTTGAAGTAACTCTGCAACCAAAGCATGCCCTGCCTCATGGTAGGCGGTGATTTTCTTTTCATTCTGGTCAATAACCATGGATTTTCTCTCTCTGCCAAACATCACTTTATCTTTAGCTTCTTCAAAACATTCCAAGGCAACAAGCTCTAAATTCTTCAATGTAGCATTTAATGCGGCTTCATTTACAATCGCTGCAAGATCTGCTCCAGATAAACCAGGTGTTGTTTTAGCGATAACCTCAAGATTAACTTCGGGAGCAATCTTGATCTTTTTCGCATGCACATTAAGAATCTCCTGTCTTCCCTTAACATCAGGAAGATCGATGACAATAGTTCGATCAAATCTTCCCGGTCTCAGAAGGGCCGGATCAAGTATATCAGGTCTGTTTGTAGCGGCAATTACGATTACATGCAAATCGGTATCAAACCCGTCCATTTCGACAAGTATCTGATTGAGAGTTTGTTCTCTTTCATCATGGCCTCCTCCAAGACCGCTGCCGCGTCTTCTTCCTACGGCGTCGATCTCATCAAGAAATATTATTGAAGGAGCTCTTTCTCTGGCCTGTTTGAAAAGATCTCTCACCCTTGCTGCGCCGACTCCGACAAACATCTCGACAAAATCTGAACCGCTTATCGAAAAGAACGGAACACTTGCCTCTGTTGCAATCGCTTTTGCCAGCAAAGTTTTCCCGGTACCCGGAGATCCAATAAAGAGAACTCCTTTTGGAACCTTCCCGCCAAGCTTTCTGAATTTCTTCGGATTTTTCAGGAACTCGACTATTTCCTTAACATCATCCTTAGCTTCTTTCAACCCCGCAACATCATCAAATTTTACATTTACTTTCTCCGGATGAATGAATCTGGCGCGACTTCTTCCAAAAGTAAAAACATTATTGGATCCGGATGCCGCACGGAGCTGTCTCGATAAAAACCACATTAATAGAAGAACAAAAAGCAGCCATGGGATTAAAGGAAGAATAATATCTCTCCAAAAAGTATCTTCCTCTTTATAGATGAAATTCTTCGAATCATCAACAAGCTGCGCGATCAAATTGAAAGATTCAGGCCCGTCAAAGTATTCAGGAGGGAACCTTGTTACAATACCATCATATTCCTTATTATCAGAAAAAATTTGCGGAGACTTAAACTCGCATTCCACTACATTTCCTTCTTTAGTTATTTTCTTAGCCAGTGAACCATCCGATGATTTCTTGGATTTTAAAAACTCAATGAACTCCAGAAATTGAACGCGCTTGTACCTTGCCGTGCTCTTCTGTAAATAAAGGTTGTGGAGCAGTAAGACCACGCCGGTTATAATAAGGAATATAATTATACCTGATGATCGGAACCCTTTCCCCTTTACGGGCGGCGCCTGCTGATTATCACTCATTTTTTAGGAATATTATAATATGTTTGACCAATTAAAAATCAAATGACAAATACTATGATTGCCGGAACAAATTATTACTATTCCATATATGCGCTTGATATTTACCATATTATTAATCATGTGTGCAACCGGCTGTGGTAATGAAAATGACAATGGCAGCAAACAACATGACAAGAACAACTCACAGCCCGGAAATGAACTGAAAACAACTTCATCAGGGCTCAAATATAAAGATTTGGTGATTGGAAAAGGGATCTCTCCTTCATTGGGAGACACGGTCATAACACACTATGCAGGCTGGCTTGAGAATGGAACAAAGTTTGACAGCTCTTATGATAGAGGTGAACCTGCTTCATTCGAACTTGGAAGGGTAATTCAAGGATGGAATGAGGGACTGAGCACTATGAAAGCTGGTGGTAAGAGAAAACTCATTATTCCACCTAACTTAGCATATGGGAAACAAGGAGTACGACATCCTCAAACAGGCGAAGTAATCATCCCTTCCGACGCCACTCTTACATTCGAAGTTGAACTGCTTGATGTTAAGAAAAAATAGATATTTTATTAACACTAATAATACATAATACGTCGTTTAATTGTGATAACTAGACCGGTAAATCTGCAAAAAACCTGTCGCTTATTCTTCATTTGGATAACAATATGTATTGGTTTTACTGCACAAGAGAGACAAGACTGGAAAGCCCAATACCCAAAGGCAAAAAAAGGCTCCAATACTGATGAATACCATGGGACTACAATTAAAGATCCATATAGATGGTTGGAAAATCTTCACGCTGGCGAGACAAAAAAATGGGTAAATCAGCAGATAAAGCTGAGCGAAAAACATATAGAACAAGGAAATCTCAAACAAGATATTAAAACGAGGTTAACAGAACTCATTGAAACACAACGATATCAAACCCCGGTTAAACGGCAAAACAGATACTTTTATATAATGTCAGATGGCCATGAAAATCAACCAAAAATGTATGTACGTGATGAGGAAAGCACTGATCCCGAAATTCTGGTCGATCCCAATCAGCTGAGTAGCGATGGATCAACAGCATTGATGTATACATCCGTAAGCAAAGATGGAAATCTACTGGCATATGGATTATGCACAAATGGAAGCGACATCTTTGATATACATATAATTAACACTAAAAATAAAAAGAAATACAAAGAAGTGATCCGGAATGCAAGTCTTCTTACAACAATTCAGTGGAGCCCAGATTCTTCCGGATTTTTTTACAATACACATGGTGTTTATTGGCATAAACTTGGGACGACACAGTCGGGCGATAAACTAATATTTGCACCGTCAGAATTCGGAAACTGGTCAAGCTGTTTATTAACTGAAGATGGGAAATTTCTCATAATTCTAAGCATAAAAGATGTTTATACTTCAAATAAAGTCTATTACAAAAATATTAAGGAAGATAA
>JACQRL010000282.1 GCA_016206485.1 Planctomycetota bacterium
TATTAGTGGTCATTTTCGTGAGTTTCTTTATGCCGGCACTTCTTTTAATATGTATATCATCTGTTGTTACAACGACAAATGTTGAATTGTCTAAAACAAAATAGCATTTAGAACCCGGAGTTTGCAGGTCGATTGTTAAGGTGTAATCGGCAGCTTTTAGTTTGTCTATGTTTTTGAACAGGCGTATTTCTTCAGCCGATGAGATTGTTATTGTCTTTTCAGTGAATTCAATATCATACTCAGTACTTTTTTTCGGCTTTCTTATAAACCATTCTTCAGGTATAATTATATTTGGAACAAACATAGTAAGTTTTTGGACTATGCTTGCAGATACTTTTGCGTAACTAATATCCCTGAAATATGTGACAACTTCATCATATTTTTGTGAATTGAAGGCTTTTTTGACCATAGAGCTGGAAGATAAAATGTAATTCAATAAATAATAAAAAGCCGCCTTATTCCATCTGATATATGACAGTTCAGAATACGATATATTTTCTGAAGAAGCCTTTTTCAAAGTATTGTAAATCAAAAGTGTTTTGATTTCGTGCATTTCTCTGAGATTTATTGAGATGATTTTTGTGGTATAATTATTTATTTTCGGATCGGTGAACTGGAAGTAGACAAGTCGCAGCAGCAGCGTTCTTAATTCTGTAAGCTCCTGAAATGACTGAGGCTTTTTTGTGATTGTTTTCAGTATCTTTGCTATATAGTGATAATCAGCCAGTTGTAAATTTTGTAAAATGCCATCAAATCTGTTTAAAAGCAACAGGCAGTAAAAAAGCTTCATTTGTAGATATGAATTGTCGCGCCATTTTGAAAGATAGGTGTGATATAATTCAGCAGCTTCCTGGTATTCTTCATTTTCGTATAAAGTATCTGCAATAGAGAAATCTATTAATGGCGGAACTTTCGCCGCTGTGTTGTTATTTTCAGTTATTGGATTTATGGGGTTGAGTTTATTTTGCGATTGGGAGGGAGTTCTTGTAATAAATTTTGCAGTTACCATTGTTATGGCGATCAGCGCGAATATTATCACAGTTGCTGACAATAATAATTTGTTATCAGTTGCAGGCAGGGGAGAGGATAGAAGTTCTTCTTTTATTTTTGTTAATTTAGCGATTATTTCCTCGTAGTTTTGAGGCCTTGATTCTGGGTCTTTAGCCAGCATTTTCATGATGATTTGTTCAAATTTAGGATGAATTGAAGGATATGCTACTCTGACTCGCGGCGGTTTGTTATTAAGATGCTTGTAGAGTATTTCAGGTGTGCTTATGTTATTACCAAATGGAGGAGATTTCGCGATCATTTCATAAACAACAGCTCCATATGAATAAATATCGCTTCTTACATCTTCATCTTTTCCATGTATTCTTTCTGGTGATATATAATCAAGTGTTCCGATTATTGTATCTGACTGCGTAAGAGAGCAGGTTCCTGGCAGTCTGGCAAGCCCGAAATCTGCCAATTTAACGTCTTTGTTGGCGGTGATGAAGATATTTGTTGGTTTAATATCTCTGTGAATTATTCCGACAGAGTAGGCACTTATTAATGCCTTGGCTATTTCTATTACTGTATCAATTATTTCAGTTTGATTGAGTTCGTGTTCGCTGATGATTCTGTCGAGAGTTTTTCCTTCAATCAATTCCATGGCATACCATAAATCACCTGTATCTTCGTCTTTACCTGCGCTGTAGATGTGAACTATTCTAGGGTCATTAAGTTTTGCAAGCGCCTGAATTTCTCTCTTGAATCTTTCAAGATCCTCTTCAGAATGAGTCCCTGCGATATTTTTATGCAGTATCTTTATTGCGACAGGCCGGTTATTTAACGCTTTCTGGTATCCTTTATAAACTGTTCCGCTTCCGCCTGCTCCCAGCCTGGCATCAGTATCAATTACAAAATCTCCTAATACTCTCATTCTGTATTATTAATCAAGGTATTCTGTTTTCAACCTTGATTTTGTCCTGTAGGAGGCGGTTCAGGCATTACAAATCGTTCTTCGGAGAGTGTATGTTTATTTCCATTGCTGTCTTCAAGGGTGACTATGCACATGCCAAGATTTCTTGAAACTACGATGCCTTCGAGGTCATTCATTTTTATTCTTTCGCCGACTGAAGGGAGCAGCTTGATTGATCTTACATAAGATTCATATTCATATTTAAGGCAGCACTTTAATTTCCCGCATACACCGATCAACATTTGCTGTTCAGGATTTTCAAATTGCGATTGCGCCATCTCATAAGTAACGCCACCGAGATCTTTTTTCCAGCTGCTGCAGCAGAGATTTCTGCCGCACGGTCCGACCCCTCCGCTTATTCTTGTTGTGTCTCTTGCACCAATCTGCCTGAGTTCAATCTGCTGATGGTACTTTCCGGCAAGAATTCGAACGAGCTCCCTGAAATCGACTCTTATTGGCGAGTAAAAATAGAAGACAATTACTTCATCTCCAAAAAGGTGATCAACATCAATGAGTTTCATCTGCAAATTCAGTTTGTTAATGTGTTCTTTACAAAAGGAATATTCATCAGGTCTGCAGATCTCATGAAGATAGATTTTTCGTTTGATGTCTTCAGTAGTTACCTTTCGAATAACGGATATATTTGGATCAGTTGAAGAAATGGTTTCCTTAAGTACGAGTCCCCATTCTGATCCTCTGTCTGTTTGGACGATACATTCATCGTTTCTTGCAAGTTGGGTATTTGAATTAAATGAATTTACATATGCCATTTTGCCGTATTTAACGTTATAGAACATTTTAACTCCTTATTCCTCGAAAGAGGATCTGTTTAGACATGTGATTGTTCAGATGTATGAAGTATTTTAGCATTTTGCATGGTTTCAATCTCATTTATCAGTTCCTGAACAATGTCTTTTTCTTTTACCTTTCTGACTTTTTCACCGTTTCTAAAGATGAGGGCTTCTCCATCCCCGCCGGCAATTCCGATGTCCGCTTCTCTTGCTTCTCCAGGGCCATTGACGGCACACCCCAGAAGTGAAATTTTGATTGGGAGGGATATGCCTTTAACTTTCAGTGCGGTATTAACCTCTGAAACGATCTTATCAAGATCGATTTGTATTCGCCCGCATTTTGGACACGCAATTACTTCCGGACCTGTAATTCTTGCTCCTGTTGCTTTAAGTATATCGTAAGCTACTTCGACCTCTTTCCATGGCTCATCTGTCAGGGAAATTCTGATTGTATCTCCAATTCCTTCCATTAGAAGTGGAGATAATCCGATTGCAGATTTAACTATACCGTATGGGATTGCGCCTGCCTCTGTGAGACCGAGGTGAACCGGGTAATCTGAGAGTTTGGAAAAGTTCCTGTAATTTTCTAGGGTAGTGAGAATGTCAGTTGATTTTAATGAGACAACTATATCAGTAAAACCTACACTTTCGCAGACCTCTATGTATCTTAGAGCGCTTTCAACCATTGAATCTGATGAAGGGTATCCATATTTTTCGATGAGATCTTTTTCTACTGAACCGGAGTTCACGCCTATACGTATTGAAATGCCAAGATTTTTTGCCTGCTGCACAAGTTTTTTAACCGCATTGTTCCTATTGAGAAGGTAGTCTTTAGTATTGATCTGCTGTTCAAGAATATTGCCGGGATTAATCCTTACTTTATCTATGCCGGCTTTCATTACTTTTTCTGCAAAACTTGCCCTGAAATGGATATCAGCAACAATAGGCACGTGGATTTGTTTCTTAATTGCCGGAATTACGTCAATATCTTTTTGATCGAAAATGGAAACCCTTATAATCTCGCAACCTTTATCGAGCATTGTTTTGATCTCACCCATAGTTTTGTCGAGATCGCTGGTTTTAGTAGTGCACATTGACTGAACTGCTATCGCATTATTGCCGCCGATTGTAATATTCCCGATTGATACCTCTCTTGTTTTGCGTCTTTTTGGGGTTATCATGCAGAGACTATTTTATTATTTTCATTTATATCTACAAGCATCTACTCTATTACCATTTTCAAGCTTTTATTAGTCATCAGACGAGGTTCAAAGTTCTCAGTTCGTTGTCCAGTACCCTGTATTTTGTCTTCTGACTATTGAGTTCTTACTTAAGAGATTCTGTATTATGTTCAACTTTAGCCATTTTCCCGAATGATACTATCTCATAAACTTCGATCCATGGCAGATTATTAAAAGCATTAGCGACTTTCCCTTTTATCGTGACATTTTGATATCTTTCGGCATAGAA
>JACQRL010000297.1 GCA_016206485.1 Planctomycetota bacterium
CAACATAGAGACGCTCATACCCAAATATCTGCCATATTTCAAAAACTTGAGAAATACAACTACTTATTATTGTCTAAGACTTATCTTTAATGACCTTTATCATTTTGATTTCTCAAGGATTAATCTTAATAACTGGATGGGGTTATTTGAGAAGGTGCTTAAGACAAAGGAAGACGATGAGTGGACAAAGGACGTGCTTTTGAATAAGGCGAAGATAAACACCACTGTTACAGGAAACTGGCAGGACCCAAAAGGTAAATGGATGAAAGAAAATCTTCTTTCACCAACGCTGGAAAGGCAATTTTTCTCCTTGGACATTTTCCCGGATATAGAAGAAATTGCCAAGGGAGAGATAACCTCTGCAAGTACATACGATGCATCCATAGACAACTTTTTGAAAAAGTGCCTTTTAAAAGGTGTCCCTTCTTTTACCTGTGGTATCCCTGTTGACTTTCGGTTTGAAGATGTTAAACGGGATGAGATTAATATCCTTTTGATGAAAAAGAGGCCGAAAAATGGTTTCGGTGAAGATGAAAAAAATAGGCTTATGCTATATGCCCTGATTAGAATAATGGAGGTTCTCAACGATAAAGGTTTTTCCTGGGTCATCGCTACAGGAACAAGACATCCCGTTAAAAATACTTATTCAATCCCTGGCTTCAACCCCATGCTCTTTTTTAACCTCTGTAATATGTTCCACCGGTATCCTAAAGTTAAGTTCTTCATAATGCTCGCCTCTCAAACTTTGTCACAAGAACTGTGTATCATATCAAAGGAATTTCCAAATGTATATCCATGTGGATTCTGGTGGCATGATAAATATTGGACATATCTTGAGAGGATGATAGCAGAAAGGCTTGATACACTGCCCATGAATCGCACTATAGGCTTCTTCTCAGATGCATATACCACTGAATGGAGTTATGGGAAATTGTGTATGATAAAACACGCCATGTCTAAGGTACTTGTTCAAAGAGTAGAAGAAGGTCTTTATGATGAGGATTTGGCTATAGAGATTGCAAGAAGATGGCTTTATGATAACCCGAAAGAGGCATACTTTGGAAGTAAATAGGAGAATGTAATGTTACATGATTCTACAAAAACAGTTTATCTTATACCAAGTTTTCATTACGATAATACATGGCATTTCAGTTCCCGTTTTTATGCAAGATTCACAAATGAAAAAGGAAACCTGCAAATCCTTTATGATAAAGATGTAAAAAAGTAAATTTTAAAGATACCAGTATAAGATTTCTGGTAAAAGGGCATGAAATAATAACCATTAAAATTAAGGATATATAGAATCAAATGAAATCTGAAAAAAAGATTATAACTAAGGAGAAAGATATCTTTTCTAAACGTGAGAGGGTTGAGAGGACTCTTAATCTTCTTCCGGTGGACAGGGTATCTATCATGGACCACATTGCTAATCCCGGAGTTGTCTCCCTTTATACAGGAAAGAGAATAGATGGATTTAATTATTCTATTGAAGATATATGTGAAGTTACAGAGAAGACCATGGATATGTGCCGTATACCCTCTCCGCCATATGGCACGGGCATAGAAACGAGAGAAGACGGTTTTATTATACAAAAAGACAACTGGCAAGAGTGGGTAGTCAAACGCCCATTTAAAGATACTAAGGGTTTGAAAGAATATTATCTGAGAGGAATTGAGAAAATGAAGTCAACAAGGTTTGACCCCGAGAAGGAGAAAGGGAATTATCTAAATGAATTTCTGGGGATGCAAAAGTTAGTGGGTGATACGGTGATAATGAATTGTCAGTGGGCTGGATTTGAGGGGTGTTGGACAAGTGCCGGTCTGGAGTTATTCACTTTTTTATATTGTGAAGAGCCGGAAATTATTTCTGAATGGATAAGGACAATTGTAGCCATTGAAATAAAAAAAGTGCATGCAATAGCCGATAAAAAACTTTCTCCAGCTGTAATGGTTATAAGCGACCTTGCAACAAAAGGGGGACCTATATTCAGCCCGGATTTGCTAAAGAAAGAATGGTTCCCATTATTAACTCGCCTGGTAGAAGCCTGGCATAAACACGGCATAAAGGTTATCTATCATACCGATGGAAATTTCAAAATTATCATTGATGATTTTCTGAAATGCGGC
>JACQRL010000286.1 GCA_016206485.1 Planctomycetota bacterium
GCCCGACGCCTTCCGCTCCCAGTTCAACCGCAGCGGCAAGGTCTTCCGGTGTATCTGCATTTGCCTTAACTGTCATTTTTCTAAACTCATCAATAAACGACATTATTGTGTCCAGATATTTTTTCAGATCGGTGTTTGATCCTTTTGATTTCAATATGTTTGTTGTTGGTATTCTGCCGATGTAAACCTCTCCTGTTGTCCCATCAATAGATATTTCATCCCCTTCTTTTAACTCATATGTCTTATTGGAATTTTTAATGGTTGCAATCCCATTGTGTACAGAGAGATCGTTGCAACCGACGACAGCCGGTTTTCCCATTCCTCGCGCGACTACCGCTGCGTGTGAAGTATAACCTCCTCTTGCAGTTAAAATCCCATATGATGCCTTCATACCGGTTATATCTTCTGCAGATGTTTCAGGTCTGACTAGTATAACACCACACTTTTTGGAAAGCTGCACTGCTTTTTCGGAAGTGAGAGCGATTACCCCGCTCGCAGCACCCGGGGATGCGCTCAATCCTTTGGTAATAGCCTTGCTTTTTTTCTTTATGTTCTGATCGAATATGGGGTGCAAAACACTTTCGATATGATCTTTATCAATCATTTTGACGGCATCTTTTTTTGTGATGAGTCCTTCATTAACCATATCAACAGCTATTTTGATCGCTGCGATACCGCTTCTTTTTGCATTTCTGGTCTGTAAGAAGTAAAGTTGCCCCGACTCAACTGTGAATTCAAAATCCTGAACGTTTTTGAAGCTTCTTTCCAGACTTTTGGTTATGGAAATCAGTTCATTATAAACTTTTGGAAGAATTTGTCTGAGTTCGGTTAATGGAAGCGGAGTTCTTGTCCCGGCAACGACATCTTCTCCTTGCGCGCATAACAAGAATTCCCCATAAATCGCATTTTTCCCTGTAGCAACGTTTCTTGTGAAGCCGACACCTGTCCCGCTCTTTTGATCAAGATTTCCGAATACCATTTGCTGAATATTGCACGCTGTCCCAGAATTGGATGGTATTCTGTAGATCTTTCTATATTCGACAGCTCTTGTGTTAAACCAGGACTTGAATACGGCGTTACGCGCCAATACCAGTTGTTTATGTATATCTTGCGGGAATTCAATTTTGCATTTTTCATGAAAGATATTTTTAAATTTTGAGATAATTTCTTCAAGTTGGCTGACATTCAGTTGATAGTCAAACTCAACTTTAGATCTTTTTTTTGTTGAGTCTAGCAGGTGACCAAAGAGCTCTTTATCAACTCCAAAAACTGTACCGGCGAACATGCTTATCAATCTTCTGTAACAGTCGAGAGCAAATCTTAGGTTGTTGTATTTATTACCAATTCCATAGACAGTTTTATCGTTTAATCCAACATTCAAGATAGTGTCCATCATTCCGGGCATGGAAACGCTTGACCCTGATCTTACAGATACAAGCAAGGGATTATCTGGATCATTGAACCGCTTTCCAGTCATCCCTTCAAGCTTTGCCAGTGCACTGTCAAATTCTTTTTCAAAACTTTTTTCGTGCTTATAATTATTTTTCAGATATTGATTACAGATTTGTGTTGAGATAGTAAATCCTGATGGCACCGGTAGATTAAATTTACTGAGATTAGCAAGTTGCCCCCCCTTGTTACCTAAAATATAAGGATCTACAGTCGTGATTTTCCCGCTGTTTTTGCCGAAGAAATAAATATATTTCATTTATCTAGTTTTTCGTAAATCCAGTCTTTTGGGTAAACATACCTATGATAATCAGCGGATTGTAGTTGCAAATCATACCAATTCAAGAATTTATTTTTCAGTTGTTGGATGTCTTCTTTTGTTAATACAAATTGCCAAGTTTTGAACCCTGCAGGTCTTCCGATTTTTAACATAAGACGGAGTCCAAATCTGTCGCTGTACAGTTCTATGGAATCGCTGCTTGTTTTAGTTTGTTTAAGAGAAAGTATAAACTCTCTGAGTGTTACAAATCTGCTCATTACCTGAATGTATACCGTCCGGTTAATTTCTTCCTGAAATGAACTATTGAACAAAAAATAGGATCTGTCATAC
>JACQRL010000287.1 GCA_016206485.1 Planctomycetota bacterium
ATCTATCGATGTCGGAAAGATTTCTAAGTGAATTTCTTGTCCAATTTAGGGTGACATTATTTTGTATAAAATAATCAACTTGTGAGTGCCTTTTATTAATTTCACTTGTACTTATGAGCGGTTTTTTTAACCACTCCTTAAGTAATCTTTTCCCCATACTTGTTTGTGTTTCATCGATTGCCCATAACAATGTACCTTCATATCCCTCGCCTCTTTGAGTTTCAAAGATTTCAAGGCCAACGATCGTGAATCCATCAAGATAAAATGATTTCTTATCATCCTGAACTATCGAAAAAGATTTATTACTATTGGGTCCAAGCTGGTTTAGATATGACATTATAAGCTCTTTAGGTTCATTGTTATTGCCTTCAATATGTTGTACTGATATGTTCCCATTATTGATCCTAACATTTGATGAATTACTCATGACAATTTCTGCCGGCTCATACTGCAATATTACAGAGTCGATTTCATCAGGATTGATAGAAGTTTGTGTGAAGGTTCTTCTAAGGTTATCCAATATTGCTACATTAATTCTGTCTCCATCCTGACAAATTCCCATTAGCTTTGGATATCCGAAATCCGACATTAGCTCCTCTAGTGCTGTTCCAGCTGAAACAACCCTGGTTACACCTCTTTTGACGAGATTTCCTTTTGCCTGTTGAGCGCTTTCAAGCTGGTCACATACAACTACTTTGCATCCGGCTTTGATCAACTTTGGAATGTAGTTATCTAAAGTATGAACCGGAAACCCTGCCATTGGGATTACTAAATCTTTGTAGGTTCTCTTGGTTAAGGTTATATTTAGTATCTTGCTGGCTGACACAGCATCGTCTCTATATAATTCGTAAAAATCTCCAAGTTGAAACAATACTAGCTTATCAGGGTGTAGCTCTTTAAGTCCTAGATATTGCCTGAATAGTGGGGTGACATCGCTATCTTGCATGGTACAACAGTATATCAGTTCTTTTGCACTGGTGAAGCACTAAACAGGATGGGAACATTACTGATCAGTATTGCAGTAAAATCGGGGAAATTGGTACTTATAATTAATTAAGGAGGGCATATGGAGCAGTACAGCGGAATTATAGGAGCAGTCGTCGGATCTCTGATTGGTATTTTCGGCGGTGCGTACGGCACTTATTGCAGTTATAAAAGTGCAAAAACAAATTCAGAACGCAAGTTTGTAATTCTTTTTAGTTTAATAATTATATTTGTGGTAGGAATAGATCTTCTGCTTCTTTTTATATTACCGTCTTCATATTCCTGGATTGTTTTTGCAGTCTTCCCATTTTGGCTATTTCCGTTGATATTTTGGGGGAATATAAAGCTAAAGCAATTGCGGATTAAATAGCAGCTTTTATAAATAATGTATTGTTAATATGGAGGTTTTATGCTAAACCAGCTTTGTTCAATTGTACTTTTAATGGGTCCATTAATAACTGAAGCAAATAGTGAAGAGGAAAAGTTAGTTCTTGGCAACAAACTAAAAGTAGTGTTGAGAAAAATAGACAAATGCGAATGTGTAATCGTCATGCTTATGTTTAAAGCAGGAATCCGTGATGATCAAAAAGATAAACGAGGGTTGTCGCATCTTGCAGAGCATTTATATTGTTATAGCGCGACGAAGTCATTCAAAGAAAAAGAGGTATGGAATTATTATATTCAAAATTCAGGAGTAAAAGGAGCAAATCCTTATGAAGTATCAAATGCAGAGACAACGCACGATTTCACGTATTTCTATGCGGTAATCAGACCAGATAACCTGGGAACCGCACTAAAAATGGAGGCTGACCGTTTAAACGGCATACAAATTTCCCCTGAGCTATTTAAAGACGAAGTTGGCAGAGCAGTAAGTGAAATGGATAATGTAAGAAGCCGCCCTTTGAATAAAGCTCTTGCAATCTTTGACTCGATGTACGACAAGGAATTCCCGAATCTGATTTCCAAATGTGGTGAAGAAGATGATCTGAAAACCTTGAAAATTGAAGATGTCAAGGATTTTATAAATAAATTTTACAAACCTGCGAATGCAACATTATTAGTAATAGGTGGATTTGATTTCGACGAGGTAAAAAATACCATTAAAGAATATTTTTCAGATATACCTTCAGGCGAACAGCAGGAAAGGGCGCCTG
Source organism: Planctomycetota bacterium (assembly GCA_016206485.1). Lineage (GTDB taxonomy): Bacteria > Planctomycetota > MHYJ01 > JACQRL01 > SBBU01 > JACQRL01. The sequence goes on from JACQRL010000287.1 coordinate 2,139, forward strand.
TCAAAACCACAATCAATTCTGGAGCAATCGAAAAGTCCTTTGAGTTGGAACAAGCAAACACGAATTATTTAACTATTACCTTTCCAGCGGGCGGAGATTCGCTTTCAGAAACACTTTCCCTGTTGATAATTAACAGGTTATTGTTCATGCAGATTCAGACAGATTCTAACTATCCCAAGGATACCTATCCAATAATTGAATATTCACAATTTTCTAAAGAGGATAGAGGCTGTCTCTTTATCATGTGGGAAATTAAAAACACTAAACTATTAAATGAAACTAAAAGCAGGGTACTTAAATCGATTTTTAAATATTCAGAAAATCCAATTCCAACTGATCAACTACAACAATTCAAATTTATGATGTCAATGGAATTCAAAGTACAGGATCCTAACTTTGATAATCCTGCTTTTGCGCAAATTCCATTCCATCTACTAATTGCAAATTATGCATTACAAAGAGCTATATTCTCATATCATTATGAAGACACCAGTGATGAATTAATATCTGAACTCGATAAGATGACAGTAGAGTCAATCCAAAGCACTGCTAAAAAATACCTCACCTCCAAGAATGTAAAAACATTTATTTTTACTACTGGTAAGTGAACAATAATTGCAGCTTTTCCTACAAACTAACTTACTTAACTTTTAGTTGTATACTTTTTGTATGCCTCAAAAGATATTGTGTTTCTTCAACCTTATCAATAAACTTAGATGATTCCCAGATGTTAACATTACTTACCATTTTAGCAAGCTGTGATGTTGGCAATTCAGTCAATTTTGCCCCTTTGTAATAATAAACCTTTTTTGGGGATGAGATTCTTACAACTAAATCTGTTGATTTATAGTAGTGTTTCATGCTCTCGATAATATCTTCAAGACTGTTTGCAGGCACTTTTTCAGGATTAAGACTGCTGCTTACTGTTATTACTACAGTATCGCCAGATCTGAGATCTTGAGGTAATAGAACCTTAAGTTCTTTGATTTCTTTTTTAACGTTAGTGTCACTTCCACAGCATGAACCTCCTGAACTGGAGCCGGTCTGAGGCGCTGTCAGAGACTTTAATTCGTTTCTGCTTTGCATCGAATCCGATGCTTCTGTTGATGCATTTCAGCCACCACCGCCGAAACCGCCACCAGATCCGCCACCGCAGCTTCCATCCTCTTTTGATGTTAATAAAACTTTCAAACTTAACGGTTCACTTAAATTTGTTATTTCCGACTTTTCGCTCCAAAGGGTATCAATACAAGCGTTTATGCTATTTGGAATGAACTCATAGTTAACATTTATCGATTCCAGGTCGACTTTTTTATATGGATTTGTCAGCAAGTTTCTTAAATTCAAATACAGAGGCCATTCCATATAATATCCGCCGGTTGATGCTTCATCGAATGAAAAAGAAAATGAACTCCCATCACTAAGTTTGCCTTCAACTGACGCTTTGAGCAAAATAGGTTTTTCAGTAGATTGCAACATTGTGCTGTATGAATTTGCCACTGTCATCCATACAAGAGAAGGAACATATTCCTTAATCTTAACTATCGTGAGATTAATTTCTTTATTTTGGCCAGTAAGGCGGTTCATCATAATATATTTTGCAGTTGCTTTAGGGGCAACTCCTCCTAACGTACCGTTGATGCTGGCAATTCCGTCATAGTCTATCGAGCCAATTTCCTTATTTGCTACACCTTGTTTGAAACATCTTGGGAATAAAGCAATAATTGCGCTTATTGATCCGGTAGTCATTGGAAATTTATATTTTGTTCCGCTTGACATCATTGGATGTCCAAATGCAAGCACTTTATTATCTTTTACATAGGTGGCTGTTCCGATTCCTGCCATGCTCATGTCCCCGCCGACAAACTCAGCCCCTAATACAGATCCGGCTTCGATGTTTGTTGTGACATCATTTTTCAAAACCTTAGAATCGCTTCCGACTCCAATGAAATTAAAATCTTTAAATGGATTATTTGGGAATTTTTCATTAAGCAGAGCTATTTTCTTTTCAAAAGTTGAATTTAATCCTCCCGACATGCAGATAGGGAACAATCTTTGGACCCCAGTTTCGCTTGGACTCCCCCCTGTATGTGTGGGAAGTACGGAGGATTTAATCGATTTGGTTTCTAACTCTTGCAGCATGTATTCGATTGGGGTTGCAAATCCAAGTCTGTTATTAACTCTTCCCCAGCTGTACCCATATGCGAGAGCTCCGACAGTTTTGTCATTTACAAATATTGGAGACCCGCTCATACCTGCAACAATTGAGCTATCCTCTTTTCTTATAAAAGGGCTGTCAAATCTAAAAAGAATACAGTCATAGCCTTCTCCAATAAAATTCTCAACAATATCTAGAATTTCAACATCGAATTTCTCAGGCTTTGTCCCATAAAATACCGTTTTCCCATAACCTTTGACTGTCTTGCCATTTTGTTTGGCTTGCTTTACTAAAGATGTTAATTCGTCAAGAGTCATTATATCAGAGTTTGACCCATTAAGTTTATAATTTACTGAACTGTCGGCTGTGTTTGACAGATCAGATGGATACGAAGTATCTGGAGCTGTACATGCTGATAACAAAACCAGTACTAAAATGAAAATCGAGAATCTAGACATAAAATCCTCCAATTCAAAAATATATTATAATATATCGGTTATATTTAAATACGCCAATAAAACTTCCTTTCTATCTTTGTTTTGCAGATATCTCATGTCTCTATAATATATAACGTATGGGAGGCATTAAAACCGTTGATAGTAACTCAACTTACATAAAATTAACCTGATGGATTTCGTACACTTGCATTTACATAGTGACAATAGTCTTTTGGATGGCTCATGCAATATAAGCGGACTTATTAGTCGTGCAAAATCTCTGGATATGAAGGCGTTATCATTAACTGATCATGGCAACATGTTCGGCGCAATAGAATTTTATCAGGAATGCCTTAAAAATGGGATTAAGCCTATCGTCGGAATTGAAGCTTACGTCGCTCCTGGAAACAGAAAAGACAGAGTCAAAACCTCTACAGAAGAGCCTGCTTACCATCTTACTATGTTAGTAAAGAACGAAACCGGATATAGAAATCTCTGCAAATTGAGTACATTATCTTATAAAGAAGGATTCTATTATAAGCCAAGGATGGATAAGGAAATTTTGAAA
>JACQRL010000291.1 GCA_016206485.1 Planctomycetota bacterium
ATTATAGACAAGATGAATAATCTGTCAAGAAATAAAACGCCCAAAAATATTATCCCCAAACTAAAAAAGGCAACCCGAAATCGAGCTGCCTTTTTAGTTTATTAATTACCCGAATAATTACCGAGGCCAAGAGAGTTTCCGAATATTTACAGGCTCCTTTAAAGCTTCATCAGCGCCCATATCGACGATTCTTTGCCTTATCCTTGGATCCCCGTCAATATCGGTTTGACCTTCGAGAGGTTTATACCGAGGATTCCCCGCGTTGATTAAAGGAGAACTCGACGCAAGATGGTAATCTGTGGCTTCCGGATTAATAAACAAAGGATCCACATCAAGATTGCCCTCTCCCCAGTCTTCGGGGCTTAATTGATATACGCCATCCATTCCCTCTTGAATATCACAATATTCAATGAACATCTCCGTCCTATTTGCTTCCGCGACAATTTCAAAACCACTCCAGGGAAATGGAGAATCCCATCCATTATCCCACAGAATGTTATTACGAAACAGCCCTTCATTAGAATAAGGGGGACCGAACATGGGCTTTGGAAATCTCACACCAACATCCTTATTGTGTACGATCGTACTATTCCTGAGACGTAAAAGACCATCCTGCGTGAAAGTAAGTCCTTCCGCTTGATTATCATTGATAAAGGAATTTGACACATCTAAAAGACCATCTACAGCCCCCACAATTCCTTCACTTTCATTATGATCTATAAAAGAATTCGATATCTCTAATTTCACGCCTTCTGCAACGGCTGCTTGAATTCCAGCACCTTTATTATTGGCAATAACGCATCGTTTGAGCTCATTAATAGTGTCAGGCGCAAACAGCCCATAGCTTATTCCCCCATACCAATTATCGGATCCTTCATTGTCTATAATGATACTATCGTAAACATACGTATCTGCACCTTTTGATGCTTGGCTAAAATTTATGCCTCCCGCACTACCCCCTTTGTTGTTACGGATGAGGCAATTTTTAATCTCTGCTCGGCTATAGGTTAAATTAATTCCTCCTCCATCCTTGAATTCTTCAACACTCCCATTCCCTTCAATAATACTATTGAAAATTTCTGTATGGGTACCCTCAATGCCAAGGACCAACACTCCCGCATCGCGTTCATTATCACGGATTATACAATTGTCAATATGGACGTTATGATAAAGGAGAGACATCCCCCCGGGACTATTGTGTTCTATAACACTATCGCGAATAATGAAGGAGCTATATTCTCCAGCCGAGCAAATCCCTCCACCATAATCAGTACCGGAATCACCGCCTGAATTGTAGGAAATCGTGGAATTGATAATAGACATCTGCTTTCCCGGTTCTATATAAGTAATATAAACTCCCCCACACTCTCGTCCTGCGGAATTTAAGGTAATCGTAGAATTGATAATCTGTGTTTCTCCTCTTCCAATGAAGAGTCCACCTCCCGAGGATTCGGGGAACGTAGAATTTCCCTTAATAATACAGTTACGCAACGTAGCGCTTGTCGGACTGGAGTGATCATCATTATAAATCTTCATACCACCCCCAAGGTCGGCATAACCATTTGTGACCGTTAACCCATCGATCACCGACTCAAGAGTTTCCGAGCCATGGAGATAAAATCCCCGCCCGTTTTTCTGACAGTTAATTACAGTTTTGGCAACTATTTGTGGATTTTCGGGATCGGTGCTGCGGACGGTGATTTTCTTACCATGAAAATCGAGGTTTTTGGATCGGTCCCGCGTGTATACGCCCTGGGCAATAACAACCTGATCGCCATCCACCGCCAGGTCAATCCCATCCTGGATGTCACAAAAAGGATCCTCTTCTCGGCCCGAGCCTTGATTAGGACACGTGGCCACATCGACATAAATGTTATTCGTTGCCCAAACGGTACTTGCCAGAGACAGAATGTTCAAGCAACTAAAACTCAAAAAGATCATTAATTTTTTCATTGGAAATTTCCTCCCATGTTGGTGTCTAAATAATAATGGGGGGGCACATACGCAATCCACGTATGTGTCCCCCATTATTCAATTTTAATCTTCAAAATCCCAATAAAGATAGGCCCTGCTATTGCCTCCTATAAT
>JACQRL010000292.1 GCA_016206485.1 Planctomycetota bacterium
ATACCAACCTATATTTGTAATAAACGGATATATAACAGCTGTTGATATTTTAAAATTTAGCTCTGACTCACAAGGCTATTCTGTATATGAAGTAAAATCATCGAGTAAGATTGATAGAAACTTACATTACCACGACCTATCTTTTCAGGTCAATTTACTCAAACAATGTGGTTTGAAAATTGATGGAGCATATTTAATCCATATTAATTCAGAGTATGTTCGATCTGGTGAGTTAAACCTCACTGAACTTTTTAAAATTGTTGATGTAAGCAGCGAAATTGAAAGTGTCAACGAAAGTGTGGAAGAGGAAATGGCACAGGCATTAACATATCTCTCACATGATGTGGAGCCTGATGGGTACTGCTGTTGCATTTATAAAGGTAGATCCAGACATTGTTCAACATTCCAGCATTCAAATCCAGAAGTTCCTGATTACAGTGTGCATGACATTGCTCGAATTGGAAGTAGCAAGGCAAAACTTAAAGAACTGATAGATAGTAATATCTTTAACCTAGATCAAATTCCTGTACATATTAAGCTTACAGCAGTCCAACAAAAACAGGTTGATGCTTATGTTAGAAACGAGGTTACAATTGTGAAAGATAAAATAAGAGAGGAGCTGCATGCTCTAACTTTTCCTCTGTATTTTTTAGACTATGAAACCTGTCCTTCTGCAATTCCTTTATTCAATGGGTTTTCTCCTTATACCCAAATACCGTTTCAGTACTCAGTTCAAGTTTTACAGTCTGTAGACAGTCAGCCAGTTAATTATCAGTTTTTGCACGTTACTTCTGATGATCCAAGCGTGAAATTTGCAGATTCTCTACAAAGCCATATAGGTGATACAGGGAGTGTTATAGTCTGGCATAAAAGTTTTGAGTGTACCAGAAACAATGAAATTACCAAAAGGATTACATCGAAAAAACTATTTATGGATAATGTCAACAACCGAATATATGACCTTGAAGATATATTCAAAAAACAGCTTTATGTACACAGAGATTTCATGGGAAGCACTTCTATAAAAAAAATCCTACCTGTTCTTGCCCCACAATTAAAGTATGAAGAACTTGAAATAAGGGATGGTGCAAGTGCAGCTGTTACCTGGAGTAAAATTAGAAATAATGAATTAGGAAAGGCTGAGAAAGAAAAAGCTATAAATAGTCTTAAAACATATTGTAGTTTAGATACATACGCTATGTACTCAATTTGGTGCGTGCTTCTTAAAGTTTTGTAAGGCCAGGTATAATTGAATGTCCAAAGATTTTCTTCAGAGAGATTCAGGAAAGAGATCAGACAGTTCGTGACTGAGTGCTGGAGTAACTTTTCATCTGCGCTGCATTAAAACTTTTGCTGATTTGCTGCTATCTAAGTGACGTTTCGCGATTTCCTCCACAGATTTCTCAGATTAAGGAGTTTGATGACACAGATACGAGAGTCAGACAAAAATATCATCAATCAGCGCAATTAAGGTTTTACTTGGATGTTGTTATAACGTATGTACAAATTGTGCAATGAAAAGAGTTCAATTCTTCAAGCTACTGTGCTGGATATCAATCGGTATAGGAGTTTTATTGAATCAGTGGGTGCTGGGGTGGCTGTTTTCATCAGATGGCAGGATTGAAACCTTTCAAAGTAAGGTCATTATAGCTTTTTTTGACGTTGTTTTTATTTCAATCGGTTTAATCTACCTGATTATTTTGTCTGCAAAGGTTAATAAAAATCTGAAAGCTGTTCTATTTGGAATCAGTATCTGTATTGTGCTGTATTTGGCAATCGAAATTACATGTTATTACGTAAACCAATGGGGGGGGGCAATTTGGATTGAAGAGGGTTTTGATATAAATGGAAACTCAGTACCAGCTGTTTTGTTGGATCCACTCTTGGGTTACAAGCCAAAGAGTGATACTAGGATTGTTCATACGAAAGCAGTAGGCGCGAAGTTGATATATAAAGCGATTTACCAGATTGATAGCATGGGGAGAAGAAATACTCCATCAAAAAACGGCTCAAAATCAATCTTATTCTTTGGATGCTCATTTATATATGGAGAAGGTTTGTCTGATAATGAAACTATTCCATATTTTACAGGAGAGTGTGCTCCGGATTATATTCCATATAATTACGGGTTTCGAGGTTATGGACCTCAGCATATGCTGGCGAGATTACAGGATGCAAATATAACAAAAGAAGTTAAAAATACAGATGTTATAATAGTCGTATATAATTTTGTCGGAAGTTACAAGGCAAACAGCCACATACACAGGGCTATAATTTCGAGAACATCATATCAGTGGCTGTCCGGCTCTCCTTATTACAGCCTGACCGCCAACGGTCTTGTGAGATGCTCATTCAGAGAATCAAACCCTGTGAAGTCATTCATTTATGAGGTTTTACAATGCAGTGAATTAATGAAACTTCTCCGTGTAGAAATGCCTTTTCGAATCGGAATGGAACATATTGAAGTCACGTCAAAAATCATTGAGGAATCGAATGGTTTGCTCAAATCTTTATTTAAAAATTGCAGATTTGTAGTGGTCTGCTATCCAATCCCGCCCGGCGACCCGGGGTGGAAAACTTCAGATGAGCTGATTGAATTACTGAAAAAGAAAGGGATTGAGATATTAGACTACAGAAATCTGTTTGATCCTGACGATTCGCTGTACTCTATAAGTGACGGATTGCATCCCTCCGTCAATGCAAGTAAGGTTGTTGCAGAAAAAATGTGCAGTGATTTGAAAATTAAGTAGTTTGTAGGAAAACCCATCTTGAAAACTGTAAAGATGACTTTGAAAATTGGTTCACTGTTGTTCTATGATGCCGGGACAGTTGTTCATAAAACCCGCGCATGAAAAAAGATGCTGCCTTAAGGCCTCGTACAGTAGTATTTGACCTGACGCGCAGGTGTCCTTTAAAATGCGCGCATTGCGGGACAAGTGGATCGCCTTCCAGGCGTGAAGTGGCTGATTCAAACAAAATTATTGACTGGATAAGACAGATAAGCAAAGTAACAAAACATCTGGTTTTTTCAGGCGGTGAACAGTTTCTTGAGCCTGAGCTTCTTCGCGCCGCGATTGAAAGCGCTCATAAAAATAATCTTCATGTAGAGGTGCAAACGAGCGGATACTGGGCAAAAACAAGGGAAAAAGGGCTGAAATTTCTCAGAGAATTTCCTCTCTTCAAAATACTGGCGGTGTCTTATGATAAATTTCACGAAAAGTTCCTCTCAATAGAATATGTCAGAAACGCAGTTATCTCAGGGCTTGAAAGAGGCACACCTCGCGTAATCGTAAGAGGAGTTCATGCGGGATATACCAGAAGGTCTAAGCAAAAAAATATTTCTTTTTTAAAGAAAACTTTTAGCAGTCTTGCGGACAGACTGAATTTTGTTTCTATACCGCTTGATATCGGAGGCAGGGCTGCGGTTACCGATCGCTCTGTTCTCGGGTATAAACAGGCGGGGAAACTTCCTTCAAAGAATTTCTGTAACGCCTATGAAAGTATATTTATTGATTCATCCGGAGCAGTCTACCCCTGCTGTAAATCTCTGTCATCTTTGCCCAATAAAGATGATGTTGTTATAGGAGATTTGAACAGCGAGGAACTGGAAAACATAATGAAGAGGGCCGGATATTTATTCCTTCCAAATATGTTAAGGAAATCCGGGCCTCAGGCGCTTGTTAAATGGATGGATCGTAACAAAGGCCGGGGATTCACGCGGGAACTGAGGAAAAATTTGCCATGCAACGATGTGTGCGGATTATGTTATAGGATATTTGGCGATAAAAAATATGTTAATACTGTCGGCAGGATGGGAAGTGTTATGCCGCCGGTACAGAAAAATATGATTGGATAATATGGGATTGTCTGCTGTGAAACGTGGGACGACTTTGGATGACCTCTACAGAGGGATCAGAAGGACCCTGCAGTTTCAGGAACTTCTCCTCAGGGATTCAGTGAGAAACAAGGCATTTTATCAGGCAATCAAAAGATCGGTTCGAAAAGGAAGCAGAGTTCTTGATATCGGAACAGGTACAGGGATCTGGGCTGTTACCGCGGTCAAGCTGGGGGCAGGAGAAGTTGTGGCGATTGAAAGAAATAAATTTCTTATACCTGTTATCAATAGCTTTATTAATGAAAATAGTGTCGCCGGCAAGATTAAGGTTATCACTGGCGATTCACGCAGGGTTAAATTGAGCGGAAAATTCGATCTGATTATATGTGAAACGATAGGAACTCAGGCGTTTGACGAAAATATTGTCCCGATAATGTCGGATGCCGTTAAAAGATTTCTCCGGCCTGGAGGGATTATTATTCCGAGATCGATATCGATATTCGCGGCTCCCGCGCGTTTGCGATGGAAATCGGGAGGTCTGCCTTCAGGGATACCGTTTAAATCTCAATTTTTTAACTCGCTGGTAGACAACACTCCGTTCGTTATAAGCAGAAAAGAGAATATAGAGATTTTATCTGTGCCGCAGAGACTTATTAAAATCGACCTGAAAGGTGCAAAAATGCCGTTGAAAACTGATAATCTGTCTTGTCAGTGGCAAGGTGTGAATTGCTCGAAAGTCAATTGTGTCGTAACATGGGTAGTCGCGGAATTAACAAATAAAATTAAGATTGATATCCTGCGCAGGACCTCCTGGCTTCCTGCCGCATACACGGTTTCAGCTCCTTTCAAAGGCAGGGCAGACCTTGAATTTAATATCTCCCTGTGCGGGGTAAAAACGAGATGGACCAGTTCGTTTAAAAAGCATGGAAAAGTAAAATCTCAGTCGAGAACCTCACTATCTCCGGTGATTTTGTTGTCCGGGTAGCATGTTAATCCTGTAAGAAAAAATTTCAGCCATTTTTCTATGCCGTTTTGATCGAACCTGTAGTCCATGAGTCTGTCGCAGTACTCTTTGTTGTGGGACCTGAATAATTTGTCTAAATGGAGGTTAGGATTTAGCAGTACTTTGTGTGAGCACAAAAAAAAGTTTGTAAAAGCGCGGATGACGCGTCCGTTGCCATCGTAGAACGGATGGATTGTCAGGAACTGCGCGTATATCAGCCCTGCTTTCACAAGCGGGTCTATATCTGTCGTATTATCTTTTATGAAAAGATCAAGTTCATCAAGAGCTCTGTGCATTTGCTCTGCGGTAGGAGGAGTATACTTGGCGTTTAATTGGGAACCACTTGCGACAGAGTTGAGCTTTGTCCTGAAGTTTCCCGGGGGCACTGTATCCGCGCGGGTCTGTATAGGATCAATTAGTTTTTTATGAAGGATCTGGATTAATCCTACGGAAGGTTTAATCACTCCTAACATTTTTGTAAGCTCTGTGATTTCTTTCATTTCTGTTAGCGGGGACTCGTTGAATCTTTTTAGAGATTGTTTTGTTTTATTAATTAAAGGCTGGAGATTCGTGAAGGCCTCAGAAATTCTTTCCGGAGGAAATAGCGCCGGTTCAAATACAAGGTGCTTACCGCACGACGAGACTTTGTTAATTCCGATTTGGGTAGGAGGTGTAATGAAAAAATTTTTCAGAGAATTCGTCATAACCCCTTTTTATCGGGATCCCAGGAGAACGCCTTAATCATTAAATTGCGGTCGATCCACAGGGCCGCAAGCCGAAGTCGGAGCTCTTCCTGGCTCGCATCAGGATACCTCTGTCTGAGTCCTATCATCGCCATCTGTCTGCAGGCATTATTGATTTCGGCGACCATCTCCAGCTTTCGAGCAGGAGACAACATCCTAAGCATTTCGATGAGATAGTTGTCTGACCCGAGCATCATGTCAGATGTATTTCCTTCCACTGATCCGGATAATAAAAACCCAACCGTTTAAAACAAGCCCCTATGCGCATCTGCAGCAAAATATCCTTGTTATAAGGATATAAAGTAGGTATAATATCCTTGTAGTAAGGGAGTTATGGATATTAATAGAGTAAAAGACTATCTGATCGAATATTCTGAAAAATTTCCTATGAATCTTGTTCCTAGGGATCTCAGTGTAAGCGAAAAGACCGGGAGAATAATAACGATTATGGGGCCGAGACGCGCGGGAAAGACATATTATCTGTTCCAGTTGATGGAGAGTAGTCGGAATAGCGGCAGACATTCTCTTTATATTAATTTTGAGGACACAAGATTAATGGATCTTGATTTTGTAGAGATAAGAGAAGTCATAAGATTATCGGCAGAGCTTAATCAGAAAGACCCTGAAATGATATTTTTTGATGAAGTTCAAAATGTTCCAAAATGGGAGTATGCGCTCAGAGAGCTGCACGACACAAAAAAATACGCTATATATGTAACGGGATCCTCGTCTAAACTGCTAAGCAGAGAAATCGCGACTTCTCTAAGGGGAAGGACTCTTTCATATACGCTTTTGCCATTCAGCTGGAGCGAGTATCTTCGCTTTAAGAAAATCAACACTTCTTTGCCTGTCACAAGAGACAACCAGGCGAAGCTCAAAGGCGCGCTTAATAATTATCTGGAGTGGGGAGGGTTTCCTGAAGTGATACTGGAGGAGGAAAGGGAGAAAATACTCAAACAGTATTATGATCTTATTCTTTTCAAGGACATTGTTGAAAGGCATCATATAAAGAACATAACACTTGCTAAATTTCTCCTTTCCTTCTTTCTTCAGAATTGTTCAAGGGAAATAAGCGTCAACAAGATAATAAATTTTTTTTCTTCCCAAGGCAATAAGTTTGCAAAGGATGTTGTATATGATTATGTTGATAAATTTCAGGACTCCATAGCAATTTTTTTTGTAAGCAGGTATACAGGCAGGATTTATACGAGAGAAAGCTGGCCTAAAAAGATCTATCTTTGTGATACAGGTCTGTCAAAAATCATGAGATTTTCCCGGGATGAAGGCAGAATTGTTGAAAATGCCGTTTTCCTGCATCTTTACAGAAAGGTCAATGAATCCCCGTTTAATGAAATTTATTATTACAGGGCTAAAGATGGAAAGGAAGTTGATTTTGTGATAAAAAATGGACAAAAAGTAATACAACTCATACAAGTTTGTCTTCAAATAGAAGATTTTGAAACTGAAAAGCGAGAGATCAGCTCGCTGTTAAGCGCGTCTGAAAAACTTAATTGTGATGAATTATTGCTTGTAAGTTGGGATACAGACAAGGAAGTGAAATACGGAGATAAAGCGATAAAGATTAAACCTCTCTGGTCATTTCTTTTAAAGTAGTATGAAAACTCACGTTCATCATGCCAGATGTGCATGCCCTCATCATTGGACTGACGGCCGTTCTGCCGGACGATAAGTATCAGGTGATTGGAGTCACACCGGTGCCGCGATATTTTCATTCAATGCGACGTTTCATTTTTTAACTAGCTAAATTCCTCACGGCTTGCTGCGGGGTAGTTCATTAATGAACGGTAGTAACATTCTTTTTAGCATCATATGTCCAGCAAAGATAAATAGTTTAACTGTATGGGGATAAAAAGTGTATAAGAGTGTGTATACTTGGATGAGCAAAAATCAAGGTATTTATAAGTGTGGACTTTGGGATTTCCCCTATCGATTGGACAACTAGTGTTTGTGGGGAAAATTTCACTATAAGCAAGATACATATATAATTTTCTATATGTATATTTATAGGTGTATAGTAGCTCGTTTATCAGGAGGTGCTTTATCATGTCTGTATATAAATTAAATAAGTCTAAGGCATTTTGCTCTGTCTCGGATGAACAGACGCTTGTACTGGTTGCCTTTGATACAGAGGATGTGTTCATCATAAAATGCGCTGAGCCGGGCAAATTAGAGCAAATGCTGTTGAATTCTTTTGACCCTGAGTTGATTCGTTGCGGCAGCGGTAATGATCTTGAAACACTTCGGCTTTTCGAAAAGATAATTGTTAGTTGCTCTGACAAAAGTTCTCAAAATACTGATGCGTTCACTGCTGAAAATGTCATGAAGGTACAGCATTTTGAGCACCTTAAACTAAATCAATTTATTCCGCAGGATCTTGTGGCTGTCATGGCCACAGATACTGTTGGTACTCTAGCTCAGTCTGAAGAAGCTACTTCGGGCGGATGCGTAGATTGCGGATAATGACATGCAAACATCGCTCGATAAAATCAAATTTGATTCTACACGCGCCAATATCACAAAACTTATCAGGAATGCGCATTTTTTTAAGAGAATAAACAAACATTTTTTCATTATTAATTACAGCAGACAATCGTTTGAGATCTCAAAAGAACTATATGAGCTTGGAGTAACCGGCAGCTCAGTTTCTGAGGATTTCTTGATAGATATCAGCCGCGAGATTACCCTGCTTGAACGGTCTAAATATTTAAACCTTAAGCTCACCGGAGAACTCAAAAACACCATTTATAATGATTCACTCACAGTATTAAGTCTCGGACTGGTGAGCAGCTGCAACCTGGTATGCAGCTACTGCAGTGTAGGTCCTTCCGGAAGTTACGGTTCCGAGAAAGGGATAAAAATGAGCCCTGAAACCGCACGAAATTCAATAGATTATCTTGCGTCAAACAGCGGTTCAAGCGATCTTGAAATCATATTATTTGGAGGAGAGCCTCTGCTCAACTGGGAATGCATCCTTTTTATTCTTAAATATACCAAATCAAAATATCCTGATAAAACATGGCATTTTTATCTGATCACAAACGGGACTCTTATTGATCAAGAAAAGGCAAAAACAATCAAAGAACATGATATGACGGTTCATGTAACGCTCACAGGTCCTCCCGATATACATAATAAGTCAAGGCCTGCAAAGGGTGGAAGGGACAGCTGGAGCATGGTTTACGATGGTATACAGACCCTGAAAAGGTATGGTGTAACCACCATAATAAAATCTGTTGTTTCGACCGAAGACGCTCACATGCATGGTCAGCTAAAAGATTATATATCGCAGCTTGAAGATCAGACAACAAGATCCATGGCGGTATTTGAACATGAGTATACTACCAATGAAAAAAGCAGTTCTTTTAAAAAGGAGATGCAGTTGCTTAATAACGATGATGAACGCCTGTCTCATACCGGAGAAAAACCTCAATATTTTACTCGCGGAGACCTGAAGATTTTACTTGGAGAGTGGGGTTTTAAAGAGGGTTGCGACGCCGGAAGAGGTAGTCTGTTCGTTTCTTCAAGCGGGAATTTATACAGTTGTCATATATCTGCCGGTGCTAATGAGCAGACATATGCGTCAGGCAACATAAATTCCGGGATTGATGAGCGGAAAAGATTGCAGATCAAGGCCAGCTTTGAAAAAGAAAAGCCCCAGTGCAGAACGTGCTGGGCAAACAGTCTCTGTGATAAAGGATGTAATTATTATAAAGTCTCGGTAGACAAATTCTCTGATGAATATTGCAACCACCTTCGTTTCAACCAGGAGTCTGCGATATATCACAGTTCATTTTTTGACTGGGCGCATATTGAAAAGTACATGCAACCTTATACGAAAAGTGAAAATTTAAGCAGACTGAAAAGTTCTTTCCTGTTAAGAGAGGCGATCAGGAACAAGCTAAAATATATAAAACCTATACATATTTTCCCTGCGGTAGGAAACCCCTCTGAAAGGCCTCACAGCTACCTTCTGTCCAGATAGATTCGGATTTATATGACAGGAAATAAAAATCTGGTTGTTGTGAACGACGAGAAGCGCGTGGCGTTATTACAGAAATCTGCATCGGTGCCGAATTTTGATTCATTCAAAGCGAGTTTGTATCGCATCCGTTCAGATAACAGAAGTTTTGCGCTGATTTCAGGGACTAACAGACTGTTTGAAATATCAGATGAATTCACAAAATTTCTTGAAACCGGATCCTCAGATCAGTCTGAAAAGTTCAGGAGCGAGTTTGACGTTCTGCGTAAAATGGGCTACATTTGCCGCTGTGCCGGTGACCCGCAGTATAGTCTCACAGGTTTAAGGCTCCATATTTCTCACAGCTGCAATCTGGGATGCGCTTATTGTAATGTGGATAAAGGACATTATGGGAATGTATCCGGTGATATTTTTATGGATGAGAAAACCGCCAAAGCGGCCATCAACTTTTTAGTAAAAAGCAGTACGCGAAAAAATCTGACTATTATCTTTTGGGGCGGGGAACCTCTGATGAATCACTCTCTTATAAAATACGTGGTAAATTATGCCTCTCAATTCCCTGAATTTGAGTGGAAATATAGTGTTCAGACCAATGGTGTTCTTGTTGATGAGGATAAGGCTTGTTTTTTCGCAAGGAACAATTTTGGCGTAACAGTGAGTATAGACGGGCTTCCGGAGATTCATGATAAAAAAAGAAAAAAACTTGATGGATCAGGGTCATTTAATGATGTTTGCCTTGGTGTCGAACTTCTGCATAAAGCCGGGGTTCAAAATATGCATATTTCCTGTGTTTTGGGCAAGGAAGACATTTCCGGTCATACGCAGGTTTATGAATATTTAAAAAAGAGATTCCCATACGCGCTTACGGCTATAATACCGGAAGATGTTATAAAGTATGATCCAACAACGCCTAAATTGTCTGAGCTGTTCAAATCCGCGCTGGTTGTTGATGAACAGCTTGGAGTGAAAAATGAAGCCACCCGCAACTGGATAACAGGGTTTACGAATAGATTCCTTGTCGGAAAACCCGATGCCTTCCAGGCCTGTGTCCAGGGATTGCAATATTTATCCGTGACTCCTGACGGCAATATAGAGCTGTGCCAACATTCTGTCATGATTCCTGATAAGCACTTTAAGGGAGGCAACCTCAACAGCGCCAATCTGTCAGATATAAATAGTCTTACTTCCAGCTATCCCGATAAATGCAGAAACTGTTTTGCCTTTGCGTTTTGTACACAGAAAGCCTGTCACATAAGAAGATATTCATTCAGAGGAGATCCTCCTCCGTTTGTTTGCGAACAGACAGAAATTCTTTTCAGGGATGTAATTGAGCGTATAAGTTCTCTGCAGTACGAAAGGTTATTGGAAAAAAGCTTTCGAAAAGATGAGACAAATAGATTAAATCTGGTCAAATTCCTTGCCTTAAGAAACGCGTTCAGACACCTGAAACCTGTCAGTATCAGTGTGTGTGATAAATGTAAATAATGTTTTTAGCTCAGCATTCTATGCGCTTTGTCTTTTGTAAGAGTTCAGTCAATGGTGTGATCGATTCTATAATGGGTCTGGCGCCAGCTGAGTTGACTTTATATCGCGAAACCTCATGTAGCTATTAAAATTGCCTGATAGCCCCAACGGGTTATAATGACCCTTCGATAAACACATCATTTATTATCGCGGCCAAGAGGGCTCCGATCGGAAAATTTCTTGGAGTGTTCAAATCTACTCCCGCTGTAGAACTCGCTGTTCAGGTAACAAAAAATCTTATAAGCTAGTCAAAAGTTCCTCCTGAAGCAATAGATGAGGTCATCTACGCAAACGCCAGGCAGGCAGGGAACGACCCCAACATCGCAAGACAAATTACTTATAAATCCGGAATTCCGGAACAAATTCCGGCTTTTACTGTTAACAAGGCGTGCGCTTCAGGAATAAAAACGGTTGTGCTAAAAAAATCGGCGGCTACAATGTATTGTTCGAATTTCCCAAAGACTTTAAAGAACAGCTTTTCGCGGGACGCACACAAATTCTGTGTGTGTCAGACGCGACCGCTTCGGAACAACTGATTTTGGCATATAAAAAAACGGATAAAACTATTTTTGAAGGATACTTATACTTTCATCCCGGACAGGTCACACTACGCTTTCTATCCTTTGACAGTGTCAACTTGAAATGGTCAACTTACTATGAAAAATCTCTTGAGCTTACTGATGACCCTGCCATGCAGGAGCTCACAATAAAAGTCCCGAAAAAAATTAGGGTGGGGCTGAACAAAATACCCCCTGTCGCCATTATATAGATGCAGCAAAAGAGCGATCCCGAGCTTATCAACCTGATAAAAACCGGAAAAACAGAGGCACTGGAAGAGCTTTTTCACCGCTATGCTCAATCCGTATTGAACGTAGCATATTCCATAGTAGACAGGCAGGGCAAGGCCGAGGAAGTGACGCAAACCACCTTTTAATTTGCTGTGGCCGGCTACTCAGCAGACCGCAAACATACCGGGAGCAAAACTCTACAGATTTTACAGCGTTAAAGTGTTGAGGTGAATCAGAAGACAGAAGTTGGAATATAGGGCGCGCAGATTTTGATCTTTGCAATCCGCGGCTACAGAAAAATTTGTTAAACCTCGGGAGAGAAAATACTGCTTTGTTTTAATATTAAAGTTAAGGTATGCTTATGCGGATACATTTACTCTTTCTGATCTTTTTGAGGGTAGTTTCCCAGGACTCTATTGACTTCGATTCACTAATCGAACAATTAAAAAGCAATGACCACAAGATCAAACAGAGCGCCCATGACGCCCTGGTAAATTCCTGGATAAATGAGGCTGTTTCTGAAAAACTCCGCGCGGCTTTCAAACAGGCAGAAAATGAGAAAGACTACGATTTTAAAGCGCGGATTCGGGACGTTCTCGATAAAATAGAACTCAGAACGGTATTAGGCGAACAACTGGTCAAAAGATTTGGAAAGAATCTGGACAAAACGCTCTATTACTGCGATGAAAACTCTGCCTTTAAATATCTGAAGACATGGCTTGGAAATCCCGGGCAGTTTGGTCTGGAAGACGAGCAAAGACGTGAAAAAGTGGCAAGGTGGCTTTGCGGCAAATTTGAAGGGTCGGAAGTCAAGGACGAGGCCATCGGATTTTTAGCCTTTGAGCAGGCAGGGAGACTGGGCCCCCGTACCACATTCCAGGATGTTTTGACGAGTACCGATCCTGTCGCTCTATCTAAGTTCAACCCGGACTTCAACAGTAATTTAATCGCAACAATATTTCTGAACGATAAAGAATATCTAGTCAGACTGAGCGCGATAAGAGGACTTGCTCAACTGGGAAACCGTAAATATTTCAGCAACATAGCTAAAATGTTGGAAGATACTGACTCTCGGGTGCAAAATGAGGCGGCTATGGTGCTCGGTGACCTAAAAGCAGTTGAATACGCGGAAAAAATATCAACGTTATTAAAAGATGACAACCCTTTAACCAGAGCAACCGGAGCCCTTTCGCTGGGCAACATGGGCTCGGAAAAACACACGCCTGATATCGCCGGGCTGCTTTCTGATCAGGATGACAGAGTCCAACAAAGCGCCATCAAAGCACTGGGGCGGCTTTCCGCAAAGGACTATGCGCCCGTTGTAGCAGAGTTTCTTGAATCGCCGGTTCCATACATAAAAGCAACCGCTATAAGCTCGCTTGCGGATATGGGAGTAGCAAAGTACTCAGATAAAATTGCGGAGTTTCTTGCCACCACCGAAGAAATCTACATAAGAGGGGCGGCAATAGAGGCGCTCTCAAAGCTTGGCTCAACCAACCATGGTGAGCAAATAGCAGGGATCCTTGACGAAAACGACGTGTATCTAAAGAAAACAGTTCTGGAAGGCCTTGCAAAACTAGGTTACGTACAGGCATCAGGAAAAATTTCCGCTCTACTCGACAGTAATGATCAGAAAACAATGTTATTAAGAACTGAAATTCTAAAGGCCCTCGTTTCTCTAGGGGACAGAAGTTGTCTTCCCGCAATTGCCAGACTTATCAACGACAAACAGTGCGTTCACAAAGCTGATGCGGTCTGGGCAATTGGCAGACTGGAAGGAAAAGAGTTTATCAACAGAATTACGGAGCTGCTTTCCAGCAACCTTACATATGAAAGAGGCTCAGCCGCGCTCGCGATCGCCCGCCTTGGCATAAAAGACAAGGCAAAGGACCTGGCGGAGCTGTTGAGTGACAGAGATAAATGGGTAGCAAAATGCGCTGTCGTTTCGCTCGGCTTGCTTGGAGCCTCCGAATACGCCGATAAAGTCGCAAAGCTGCTTGACAGTCAGGAAACCAGAGGCGTGGCAATTTATTCTCTGAAAAAAATGGACGCCAAAAAGTATAAAGAGAAGATACAAAAATATTCAAATGACGTCAACGAGGTGAAAATCGTAACTGACTTACATGAACCTGATCTTATCACTACAGTCGGGCGAATTGCGAGAGATACCCTCGAAGAATGGGAGAAGAGATAGTTTGTAAGAGTTCAGTCAGCAGTGATTTGAAAATTAAGTAGTTTGTAGGAAAACCCATCTTGAAAACTGTAAAGATGACTTTGAAAATTGGTTCACTGTTGTTCTATGATG
>JACQRL010000293.1 GCA_016206485.1 Planctomycetota bacterium
GCTCCGGAAGTGGTCCGACTTAAGGGGGATAGTACACTATATGTTTAGTACTTTCTGTTATTGAAGAATATCATTCTTCATTTTTTGACTTTTGTTCTTTGTAATTTGACGGGTTAAGATACAATCTTCCAGATATGAGCCTTATTGTTTTGCTGACTGATTTCGGCTCTAAGGAGATTTACTCATCCATTATGAAAGGAGTAATTAAATCAATTAATCCCGCTGTTGAGATAGTTGACCTTTACCATGATACCAAACCGCAGAATGTTGTTCATGCGAGCTTTCTTCTTTCAAAAAGTTACTCTTATTTTCCTAAAGGGACTATTTTTATCTCTGTCGTTGATCCGGGCGTCGGATCAGAACGAAAGATTCTTTGTTGTAAATGGAATGATTATATCTTTTTAGCGCCTAATAACGGGCTGCTTTCATTTATACAAAAAGATGCGATTTTCTATCAGGTTGAGAACCGAAAATATTTTCTGGATGATGTTTCTGATACTTTTCATGGACGCGATATCTTTGCGCCTGTAGCAGCAAATCTTTCTTTGGATGTAGTTCCTGAACAGCTTGGACGAAAGATCAAAAAGCACAAGATCTGCCGAGATTTAACTCCAACAAGAAAGGGATCCAAGGTTATTGGAAAGGTTATGCACATCGACAGATTTGGAAATGCCGTTACCAACCTTGATATAAAGCCTGGAAATGTAAAGTTCTTTAAGGTTCAGGCGCTTCTTATTTCTCATAAATCGGATACTTATCAGGATGCTGTCGGAGATGACCCGTTCATAATCTACGGAAGTTTTAGTACGATCGAAATATCGATAAAAAATGCAAACTTTGCCAAGCGATATAAATGCTCTTTGTTCGCCCCTGTTTTTGCCGAGATCGAACGTTAATAAGAAGACAGAGGACAGAAATCAGGGATAAGAGTCATCATTGTTTGTGAGGACAAGGATAATTCCCGTCATCTAGTACGATTGAGATCTGATCATTAAGATTGCTCAGGTTTTTCAGCTCATTGCGCCAAAACTTCTGACTGTGCGCTTCGAGAGACAAAATAGTCTTGTTTAATATCTGAAGTGTGAATTTACCGTCAGGTCCCGTTTTTGTGTAGTAACCTATAAAAACACCATCTGCAGCTTCCTGCTGAGCAGACACGCAGGCGTTCGCGATCGCCCTCCCTTCTTTATCCAGTATAAATCCTGTAAATGTAGTCTCGCCAAATTCATTGCTGTTTTTCAGGGAAATATTCAGGACGTGGGGTTTATTAGCAGTAAAATCAGACAGCTGTATGATTTCCGGAAAATGGTTGATGCTTTGGATTATAATCCTACCGCCAATTCCAGTTGGAATACGTATTTTCGTCGGTTTTCCTTTATATACATTATAAGTTACTGGCGCAAGTTGATTGTCAAAAAATTCAGAGTCTATATTAATAGAACAGTAGTCCGGGTAGGCCAGGTTTATGATCAGCACAGCTGTTTCTTTGCATACGATAGTGGCAAGAAATTCAGAGTGTACGCCTTTGATTTCAAACTCCTGGACATTTGCAAAATGCAGTTTGTCATAAAGTGATGCGAAATAAGCAGGTACACCGTTTTCCTCGACAATTCGCGGGTTAATATTGTCAGCTATGTATGGTGATGTAAGCTGCAGATACACTTTATTGGTCTTGTGAGTTGAGGAGTTAAGCTTTGATTCAATAATAAATTCCCCCAGCTCATTTGTATCTGATATAACTTGAAATGACCCATGGACAGAATCTATTTTGATTCCTAAGCTGATTCCATTTAGCGGATTCCCATCATGATCAGTTACTTTACCTGTTATTTTAAAGCTTTTTTGGATTTCATTGCTGTTTTCCGGCTGATTTGCCAGGTCTGCCTGTAGAGCAGGTTTTATTTCTTCTTGGGAATCGTGCTTATTATGAGTAATTTCAGATGGTTCCCTCGCAGATTTGTCTTTTTTTGACCTTAATGTCTTCTCTGTCTTATTGTTTGTTAAAAAGCTGATAATAAAATAACCTGTAATTGCAATAATGATTGTTATTACAGGTAGATATTTTTTCATTATTTAACAGGTTATGCTATTAATACAACGCTTCAGAGCAGTATTGTGTTGATATGTTAATATTTGCTGTTTGGAAGATTCGGTTCTCCTCCAGCTTACCAGGAAAAGTTAAGTGAGAGCGTTACTGCGCCGCCAACTCTGTTTGGAACATCATTTTCACCTGAAGAAGCAGATTGCGATTCTATATCAACTGTATCAGATGAAACTTGTCCTGCTGCGTCAAGTGCCAGAAATCCGAACAATCCTATGTGCAGTCCGAGTGTATAAATTACTGACGGATCTTCCGCCTCGATGTTTGTAAATAATCCACCTCTAACTTTAAGATTTAAGAATGGGATGCTGGGGTCGATCTGCACTCCGCCGCCAAGTATCCTTGATTCATAACCGTCAAGACCGTCAAATTTATTTTTCGTAAGGTCAAGATCAGCAGTGATTTTTATGAGATTTCCAAGAGGGGATATAAGTACGCCTCCCCTTGTCATCGGATTTATATCAAATGAGCCATCTCCATCCTCAAAATCAAAGCTGTTTGGAATGAGATTTTTCCCGACTAGCGAAACAGTGATAATCTCGCCAAGTAAGGGATAATTAGCTCCGATATCTACCGTAGCTCCTGTTGATGTTTTTGTGTTTTCATCGAAATCTTTTATTACGTCTTCGAAAACTTCGTCTGAATCATCAGTTCCATTGAATATAAATGATTTTTTAAAGGTTGTGCCTTCAAGGATTCTTAATGTAGCGCCGACTCTGAGGCTTTCCATCAGTGCCGGCATTTCAAAACCGGTTGAGAAACCAAGTTCACGCAGTTCAAGTCCTTTTACATCAACACCTGATTTGTTATTCACAAATGTGCTTCCTGTTCCTGCGCCTGCAGTAGCTGCCTGCTGTGTCACATTAACAACTGTATTAATTACAGTCTGTGTTTCCGGGCTGCTTAGATTAGATCCAAGTGCGTCTTCTGCCATTTTTGCAAGCTGGTTTGCCTGTGCTGCAGTTACCCCCGGGATTGTTTGGAGTTGTGTAGAAAGACTTTGTCCTGTAGATGTAGATGGAGTTTGTCCTGTTCCAACGGTTTGGAGAGCTTTAGAAATGCCCTGGTTAGCAAGGGCAGCATTACCGCCAAGTGTCAGATCAACTACCGGATCAATTCCTCCAAATACAGTATCTCTTAAACTAAATACCATATTACCAAGCTTGATTTCAGCTGAACCACCAAGAAACGCTACTGCTCCGTTACCGGGATTATCAAGCTTTGCGATGTTATCGAGCGCGTCAAATATAGGATTGAAATCAGCAGAGGTGGCTGTGCCGTTATTAAGTTTTGTCTGTAATGTCGAAAAGCTGTTGTTTTTATAAAGGTCTGTTATTCTATCAAAAATTTTTAACACATTTCCTTCTACACCGATATCTGCAAATCCGTTCAGGAAGATTTCAGGCATACCAAATTTAAAAAACATGTTTACGCCTTTACCAAGATTTGCAGGATTCCAATAGGAAGCATTCGGTCCATCGGCGAGGGCTGTCCCGCTGTTTCCGGTTCCTTTCGTTTGCGCGTCGGGAGCTACCCATTCCTGGGCGAATAATGACGTTGACAGAGAGAAAATCAAACCAGTTACTAAAAATCTCATAAATCCTCCTTAAATAATTTGATTCAAGTGGTATATAAAAAACAAAGTCTAAGTCAAAGCATTGTAAATTAGCAGCTTGGAATAGAAAGTAAGAATACAGCAGGAAGTAGGCAGAATACAGGGTTCGCAATCACAGTTCAAAGTTCTATGCTCAACGCTCTACGATTATTTGGATGGCGGAAGAGTGACAAAAAATGTTGTTCCTTTACCTGTGTCTGATTCGAATTCTACTTTCCCTTTGTGCGCCTGTACAATTGAGCTGACTATAGAAAGGCCGAGACCTGTTCCGCTAATAGTATTAGTCAGGGAATTATCTACTCTGTAAAAAGGCTGGAAAATTTTGTCATGCGCTTCCTTTGGGATGCCGATCCCCTGATCTTTAACAGAAATTACGATATTTCCTTCATTTATATCCAGTTTGATTGTTATATCACCTCCGTTTGGAGAATATTTGATTGCGTTTCCAATAAGGTTGATCATAACTTCCTTGATTAAATTGTAATCTGCTTCAACATGGAAGCTGTCAGGGCATTCAAGTATGAGTTTGTGTTTGCTGCTTTGTTTTTCCAAAAGCTTCATAACTTCTTTTATCAGTACCAAAAGGTCAAATTTCTGGTAATTAACTTTAATTCGTCCGGACTGTATTCTTTGTACGCTCAAAAGTTCGTTGATCAGATTCAGGAGCCTGTCTGATTCTTCCAGTATTACAGAAAGAAATTCTTTTTGTGTATCTTCTGTTGCCATCTCCTGGAGAGCCTCTGTATAAGCTCGGATTGAAGTAAGAGGTGTTTTGAGCTCGTGTGAAACGTTTGAAACGAACGCATCTTTTAATCTGTCTAATTCTCTCAGTCTTTCCAGTTCCTTAGATGCAGTCATGTCTCTTAAAATTATTATGAATCCGGCATTTGTTGTCCCTATGCGAAGTATGTTGCATGAAACCGCGAAGTTGAGCTCTAGTCCATACTGTGATTTTCTGCTGAGTATGAGTTCCTCAGCAAATCCATCCCTGGCAATGCTGTCTATTAGATTCACAATTTCATCGGAGATATCCTTTGGAAATACCTCGGATATGTGCTTATCTACAACATCATCGTGTATATCCAGGAATAAATATGTGTTCCTGTTTACAAATTGGATCAGCCTTTCTTTGTTCATTGTGATTATTCCGTTTGGCATGCTTTCGAACAATACCCTGAGATAATCAGTGGCTTCTCTTTCTTCATTGAGGAGTTCTTGATTGAGCAGATAGCTTGAAACGTAATATGAGATTACTGTTATTATGTCTGTGGCATTTGAGTCGAATTCTTCGGCTTTCTTTTTGAATAGAAAAACTGATATTCCAAGCTTTTTTATTCCTATAGTCAAGGGTATATACATTACTGACATATTTTCATTTTTGTGCGGGATTATACTTGGTTTTGCATTATCAACTGACCATTGAATTAATGAATCGTTGATTTCAAACTCATCTCCCTTTGAAATGAGCGCTTTGAGAGTTTCTTCATAGACAAATAATTTGCAGCCGCAGCATTCCCAGTTTTTTGAAAAGAATTTATATACACTTTCTATAATTGATTCAAGTTTATCAGCACTGAAAATATCCAGAGCTATCTCTTTCAGAGATTTAAGTTCATCTATTGAGCGGACAAGATCTTCATTAAGTTTGGTTAGCCGCTGGATTTCCTGATTCATTCGGATCCCAGCGCATCAATGAATATTTTGGATCTGCCTAGTTCGGCCATTCCCTGCTGGATTAGCCTTGAAAAATCTGATCCCTTTATTCTTAATCTGTTAAGACTTGATTCTTGAAGGTTAGGCAAACTATGATCTCCTGCCCATCCGATTCCCATGGCTCTGGCTAAAATATCAGCAATATGAACGACATCACTTGTAACACGTGAATGAGTAGCTATGGCGGGGTTATGATGGCACATGGCAACTTCGATAAATAATCTGGAAAGATTCCATTTTTCGTATAACCAGGTGCTGATCTCCGTATGCGAGAATCCGAGCGCTTCCTTTTCGGCCTGTCCGATTGTCTTTTTTCCTCCTGCTATAATCTTGTTTATTTTTTTTGCTTCGTCCGGGAAATACTTAAAGATAACTATCTTCCCGAGATCATGGAGCAGGCCTGCAAGAAAGACTTCTTCCAGATTCGCTATACCGGCGTTTTTACCTATAATTTTTGAAAAAGCGCCTGTGGCAACGCAATGTTTCCAAAATCCTTTGTAGTCAAACATTTCTGTTTCACCAACTGATTTGAAAAGCTCTACGACGGAGCAGGATAATACAATATTTTTTATCGAGCTGAAGCCGAGTACAACAATAGCGTGTGTTATGGTAGTGATTCTCTGCGGGAATCCGTAAAATGGAGAGTTGGCTATTTTTAATACTTTACTTGCTATTGCAGGGTCTGATTGAATTGTTTCAGCGATGTTTTTAGCGGATGATTTCGGATTTTCAAGAAATCCCTGGACTTGCGTGTAAACCTGCGGCAGAGTGGGGATGTCTTTGAGCTTTTCCAATACTAATTTGATTTGCTCCTGTAATTGTGTTGTAGTTATTGCCATCAGAAGTCCACGTAGTTATTTTTATAGTAGGAGATGACCGCTTTTTTCAGCTCCATGAGTGAGTTATTGCCTTCAAAGTCGGTAAAAATCTTTTCGATTTTTGAAATAGACTGGGCTTTTTGATCCTCGAACAGCTTCAAGGCTTCCGGATCATTTGATTCAATGATAACTTTTCTGATTCCTCTTGACTGAAGCTGCAAAATGAGCTGTTGTGTCAGCTTTGCTCCTTTATTCACAAGAAGGTTTCCGGTGAAGTCCATGACATTTTGAGCCAGAACATCTCCTTCTTGTACGTCAGAAAGGTCTTTAGGTATCATTTATAACTTAATTTCAAATTCCTCTTTTACTTCCCAAGTGTCATTATCAAGTCCATATACTATGAAGCTGATTTTATCTTTAAAAAGCTCACAGTACAAAAAATTATTCCCTCTTTCTCCCTTCCATTTTGATACGTCTTTATGATTGCTGTCTGGCGATAGTTTGTATAAGGGCGCTCCTGCCCCTCCTGTTACAATTATTGTTATATTGTCAGAATAGAATTTTTCGTACGAGTGGACGTGTCCAGCGATGAATATTTTTGCCTTTGTTATCTTTGATAACGGCCTGAAGAACTTTTCTAACACTGCTTTATTGTCGCTATGAACTGTGCTGTTTGTAAAGGGTGTATGGTGGCAGCAGACGCTAATAAGAGTTATTTTGTTGTCAGCCTGGAGCATATTGAGAGTCTTTAGATACCATTTTGATTGTGTTTGAAGCTCTTTCTCTGTTTTGTAGCTGAAGTTTGAGTCCAGTATTACAAATGCGGCATGGCCAACTTTGAATATGTAGTCTTTTTGTGCGTTCAATCCTTTGAATCTTCCGAAAAAGTTTCTCATTGCATTTCGAACATCATACTTGTATTCATGATTTCCGAGCACCGGGTAAATTGGGATCTGATCCTTCCATACGAAGCTGTATTCCGTGTCAAATTTCTTCCAGTCGGAGCTGCTGGATCCTATTCCTACTAAGTCGCCATTGTGTACTATAAAGTGAGGATTGGTTGAATGTATTTTATCCGGTATTTTTTGTCTAAATGTATATGGGATTTCATCTTTTCCAAATTCAAGGCCAAGCTTATGCCTGGAATCCCCCATAATTACGAATTTGACAGGAAATTCCAAGGGATTGGTAAAAATTGTCAGGTCGCTGTTGTATGAGGGGATTTCTATGTTTGAATGTGTAATCTGGCTGTTGATAAATGTAACAATGACAATGTACGCGCATAATGCGCAAAAAATGAAGATTTTTTTCATCGTTGTGATATTGTATTTAATCTGTGCGATTTTATGAAGGGAAAACCCTTATGAAAGGGCGTCTATATAGGGTCGATATTAAGATATAACGATGAGAAGAATACTTTATATTACTCTTATAACTTTGGTTACAGGTGGTTGTGTCACGTATAAAAATGATGAGCAGCCAAAGAGTCCTTTCCTAGGAGTTGGAAAAGGAGGAATTGAATACAAGTCTGATGCTTTTGTTGAGTCAATGAAACAAAAGATTCAGAAAGGTATCAGTCAAACCCCGGGTCAGAAAGAAACCACCGAACAAAAGGATGTCCCTACCGAATCACTTGTTGTTGTATTTGACCCTATCGGAATCAGTATGAATCCTTTGAAACTTCTTGATACCATAGATCCATATTATTTGGCGATACCTATTCCTGATGGGATTGAGAAAGATAAGAAAAAACTTTTAGATTATATGCTTAGCAAAAATAAAGAACCTGAGCTGCTAGTGTCAGACAGGGTAGTTATCAGCGATGCATTCACGCTCCAATTTGATTATTTGATGAAGGGATGGTCTTGTAAGTCGTATTATAAAAACTGGGACGGGACTTATATTTTTATTCTTGAGCGCTTTTCTAACCCGGGAATGTCTATTAACCTGAATAAAAAACAACCGCCTCGTTAGCTTATTCCCTGACCATATATTTTTTACTATGCATCTGGTAAGATGGAGATTCTAAAGATATCATGTTATTCTTGTACAAGATAAAGAATGCTAATATTATAAAAAGATGAAGATCTTTTTAGATACTGCTAATTTAGATGAAATCAGGAAAGCTATCGGATATGGATTTATTGATGGTGTAACGACTAATCCTTCCCTGGTAAAAAAAGAGGGAATAAGCTATGAAAGAAGGATTAAAGAGATCTGCGAGATTGTGGAAGGTCCTATTTCAGCTGAATGTATTACTGAAGGTACAGACGATCTTATCCAGGAGTCCCGGGTTATTTCGAAATGGGCGAGAAATGTTGTTGTAAAAATCCCTATGACCTGGAGCGGACTTAAAGCAACGAAGGTTTTAAGCGTCGATGGGATAAAAGTCAATATGACCTTGTGTTTTTCTGTGACTCAGGCTTTATTTGCGGCAAAAGCCGGCGCATTTTTCATAAGCCCATTTATTGGAAGAATCGATGATATGGGAGAGAATGGATTGAAAGTTTTATCAGATATAGTTCAAACCTATAAAAATTACAGCTTCAAAACGCAGGTTCTTACGGCAAGCGTAAGGCATGTAGGACATGTTATAGATGCCTGTACAATAGGAGCTGATATTGTAACGTTGCCGTTTTCTGTTTATGAAAAACTTATAAGCCATCCCCTTACGGATAAGGGACTTGAGATCTTCAGAAACGACTCTCTTAAGATCCCGAAAAAATAGGTTTGCGTTTTTTTCTTTTTCCAATTATCTTGATGCTGGGAGCCTGTGTTCCTGTGCAGATAAAAGAGGGCGAGGAAAATTTCAACCGCGCGATGGAGTTGTTTCTGAAAGAGAGTTTTAAGGATGCATACGGTCAGTTCTCCTTGTCACATGAAAGGAATTATTCCAAAGATTTATGCCGTTATTATCTGGGACTGTGTATGTTTAAGACAGATAATTATAAGGGAGCAGAGGAACATTTTCTTAAGCTGTTTCAAGAGACAACCAGTCGCAAACTCACATTATCGGGACTATTTTCTCTTGTAAAGCTCTATCTGGTTGTTGACGATATAAAGAAGCTTCAATCAACCCTGAAATCTTTGGAGAATTATAATCAAACTGAGATCTTTTCTGTACTGAGAACTGAAGAGTATTATTTTTTTGCCGGTAAGGCGTATTTTGTTACTGGAAATCATTATCAGGCAAAGAATTTATTCAACAGTCTTCTTGGAACAACCGCCCCTATGGCGTATCACATTACGGCTAAACTTCTTTTGAATGTTAACAGCAGTCTTTTGAAATTCGGAAGATTTCAGTCAAAAGCTAACGGAGAAAAACTGCTGGGTGAATTAAAGAAAATCAGTATTGATGCTCAGATAGTAGAGATTGATGGACATTTTTATGTAATAAAACCTTTTCATCATACGGAGAAGGATCAAATCATCTCAAAACTAAAAAAATCATCGATCGAATACGAAATATTGCCATAGCAGGCTTAGTCAAAAACAAGCGATCCGGTATTATATATTGAAGCTGCCGGCTATCTTGCCTGTTTTCCATCTTTTGCTGTTAATTTCTGAAAAAATCAGGTGAAGTTTTCTGTTTGCTCCTATTGAAAGGAGCTTTTGTATCCCTCCAAATCCTCTGGTCCTTAGCTGTTTCATGCACAGAATGAATAATTCTACGGTTGCTTTACAGTCATCATATGCCCGATGCGATCTGTTTCGATTTATACCCAGGTGGCTTATAAGTGATTGAAGGCTGTAAGATTTCAGGCCGGGGAAAGCTTTTCTTGAAAGTTTAACAGTATCCAGGCTTGTAATGCCCGGGATGTAAATCCCTGTCTCTGAGAATTCCTTAACGATTATCGGAAGATCAAAAGAAGTGTTGTGACAAACGAATATTGTATTGTTGACCATTCTGTGAATTCGAGAGGAAACATCGGAAAACTTAGGAGATGTTGCCACATCATTATTTGTAATCCTGTGAATCGTTGTTGCTTCCGGAGATATAGGGATGCACGGATTAATCAGTGAATTAAATTCATCTATGATAGAGTTAGCTTTTATTTTAATTACGGCTATTTCACATATTTTATTGGAATTGTAGTCACCGCTCGATGTCGTTTCAGTATCTATGACTGAATATGTTAAGCTGCTGAGTTCATCCACAGTCTGAAATCATATTAAGCTGTCCTGCGTTCAGCAAGACGTAATTAGTACTAAATGGTAAAGTAATGAGCACAGTTGACTAGCATATAAATACGTTCTATAATGCGGTTGATGGTGAAGATGAACCTTGTTCGTATAGTAATCACAGAATTACAGGAGGAGCAGGTCATAATTTTGAGAGAACATAATGGAAGCAGATTTCTTCCGATTCTTATAGGAATCAATGAAGCGCTCGCTATTCAAAGGTATGTGAACAACAAACAGTATCCGAGGCCGCTGACACACGATCTGCTTGGCAATATAATACAGGATCTTGGATACAGGGTTGAGAAAATTGTTGTTACTGACCTTCAGAATGGAGTTTTTTATGCAAAAGTTGTTCTGCTGAATACCAGTAAGTCTGTCGAGATTGATGCGCGTCCATCCGATGCTGTTGCTCTGGCTACCAGATTTAATGCCCCCATATTCGCAGATGAAAAAGTTCTTCAGAAAACAACCGACCTGGATCAGGAGATAGACCAGAATTTCCAGACTCCGGATGATCAGGACGATGATGATGACGGTGGCGGCGGAAGCGGTTTTGTTTAAGCGACGTTTCGCGATTTCTTCCACAGATTTCTCAGATTAAGGAGTTTGATGACACAGATACGAGAGTCAGGCCTAATCCATTAATCAATGCAATCAATGTTTTACTTGGTGAAATCAGTGATCTACATGAATTTTACAATGATTACTTAATTGATCGTCTTTGGTTTCTTGTGAAGCGCTCCGATAGTGATAATCAAAAGTTGTGTTAATACGAATATTATAAGCCAGCGTACGGTTGATTCCTGCTGACCATATGAATGAAGGCCGATCCCCAATGTATTTGTTCCAAACCAAGACCAGGAAGTAATGATGTTTCCAGCAACAGATAATATTGCAAGCCCTCGTTCCTGAATCAGTCTTCCCCACAATGCATGAATAATCAAAGCATTCCATAGAACAATCATTAACGCTCCATTTTCTTTCGGATCCCATCCCCAGAATCGCCCCCAAGAATCATCTGCCCATAACCCTCCAAGAACAGTCCCGACAAAACTGAAGAAAAGCGCAAAACAAATGACTCCATATATCATCTGGCTGATATTTTTTGCTTCTTCAGTCGGGAAGTTTGTGAATGCCCTTCGGATTATATAGATTATTCCGAGCAAACCGGCAAAAAATGTCGTTGTATAACCGAGCGTAACCGCTACTACGTGCGTGGCAAGCCAGAAATTCGTATCCAATACTGCCTGAAGTACTCGAAGAGTATCTCCTTCAAGAGAAAGGTAGTGGGCTATCAGCAATGTACTGACTCCGCCAACGGAGGCTACAAGATTCCCAATGCTTGTCCTGTGAATCCTTTCTAGAATTAACCCTGTAAGGACAATTCCCCAGCCAATAAAGATAGCAGATGAATAAAGATTTGTTACTGGCGGTCTGCCGGATATGTAGATTCTAAGCGATAGAAAAATTGTGTGCGCTATGAATGTAACAAGAATCAATGATTCAGATACAGGGTTTAGTATTTTGAAATATCGAGTCCACGACAGGCATAACAAAACAAATGCGGTCAAATAAACAGACATACACAGGAAGAAAGGCTGCGTATTTGTAATGATGAATTCTAACCAGACTTTTGATTTATTGAAGGCCGAATACTTATTTTTATTGAGAATTTGCTGATATCGCATGAGCGAAATGCTGAACATTTCTGTATCGTTGTGTGAATAACTTTTCAGCATAACCCCGATTATCTGGGTTAGTGGGTTTTGCTTCGCATTCTGTTTATCTTGTTTGTTTTCTGATTCCCAGTCTTCAGTCCATGCTTCCATCAGAGGCTTCCACTCTTCACCTTCTGATAATGGAGGAATAGCAAGCGGAATAATGTGTCCTTTGAGCTCAGAGTGAAACTGTTTTATATTTGCTAGCTCTGCGTCTGAATGTGGTACGATCAGAATGTGAGAATTTTTAATGAGATTGTATGCTCCGATTTTGTCAGAAAGCTGGAGTATTTGTGCATCGAAAGTGTCGAGTCTTTCTCCATTATTTATGCGCTCTCTTGCGCTTTTAACCTGCTCAAATATTTTTGTTGAACCGGAAAAGATTTCAGAAATCGAATAAAGATAACCGCTGCGTCTTTCAAGTCCGAGCGACTCCAGAATCTGATGATTAACGATACGGATTACCCTGTGTTGTTCAGCATTATGTGAATCGGAGATCACATCAAGAAGCCATTTTATGGCGGGCTGTTTCCTGCCATTTTCCTCAAATGTTGATCGCCCTGACAACATGCGGAGTGCATTTTGTGCAAGTGAAGTATATGGTTGTATGCGCCCTTGGTATAATACCGGCAAATGTCCAAATTCCTGGATTCGCATCTCACCCTCAATATCAGAAGGAGGAATTGTCTTCAGAATGAACAGTAAAAGACAGAGAATTGCTGTTACGGAGGGAAGGATCCAACTCTGTTTTGTCATTAGCTTTTTTTTCGATTGAGAAACTGTGAGAGTGAAATTCCAAAGTGTGTCAGCATACCAATTGCAACAATCATGCATGATACATATGGAATCATCCAGCTGGGATTTTTGACGACCTGAAGAACTGTTCCGCTTTCATCCCGTATAAAAGAAGCCTGGTATAAGGTATCTCCGCCATACCGCAAGGGGTTGTTCATCCAGATCTTTACCTTTCGATCAATATTTTTTGTTGGGTCAGTTAAACGCACATCACTGGAGTAATTTCTTGGTTCATTTGTCCCGGGATAGCGATCAAATCTGAAATCAATGAGATGTATTGAATAAGGTTTGTAAGTTCTCTTGAATCTAAGGCAGAGCCTGTATTCCTTTCCTTGTACATTTGCAGGCTGGGTCTCATCGATAAATGTTGATAGGAGCCAGGTCCCAAGTTTTTGTCCGCTGTTTTTTTCAATGAGATCTATGTACACGGATGCCATATCAACTCCCTCATCTGCTGCGACTCCGCTGACGGATGTTATCTCCTTGGCAACAGCTTCCAAGCCTACTCCTTCTGTCGCCGGGTTGTGTGTTGAAGGTTCCCATCTGTATAACTGAGAATTGCGGAGGAAACGGTTTACTTTTAAGTTGAATTGCAGTTGAGGTGGAGAAATAGTGCTGCCGGGTTTTAAGTTTGATTCGCGGATTGCTATGACGTCATCACGATCCGGATGTGAAGTATCCATAACCACGCATTCAACCTCTCGAATATCTTCAACCCAGTTTACAGTAGCTCCCTCTATAATTGTCATACGAGCTTCCTCAGAAAATAATCCTGTAAGCAACTCACTTATCATGAGTAAGATGATTCCGGAATGCAGCAAAATCATACCAGCAAGTTTTCTGAAGAGTAAAATGCATCCGGCGAGAAGGATTCCTCCAGCTACTGTTCCTTGTATCAGTTGCCAGGAAATCCTCCAATAGGGACTTATACTGTGTTTTGAGCTGTCTGTGTCGAAAGCGTTCGAAATTATTACCCATGTCGACAGTATGCCAATTACAATGATGCATATTCCTGCCCATAGTCTTTTTCCTTTTGCCTGTATGCGGAATCGAAGTATGTGTGCTATTGTCAGATTGATGACCAAAAGTGCTCCGATGAGCCAGCCTCCGGGAAAGGGGAGTGACAGTTGAGGAATCCAATCCCATGTGCGGGGAAAAAATATGTTCAGTGGGATCCAGGCAATCACGGTCCTGAAATACTCACTTACCACAAACCAAATGCCTTTATCAATCTGTGCAACAGTCCCGGCAAATACTATAAAGATTGATGCTCCTAAGAGTATTACAGTAAGTCTGAGTGAAGAAAAGATTTTCAGGAATAGAAATGCAACGCCTAAAAGAATAGATGGTTTGTCAGTATGTGATGGATCATTCATTGAACTTTACGGATTTGACCAGGGTCTCAAAATTTGTTTTTTCGCGACCGATTGCCTCTGTTTTACCGGTCATTTTGAAAAACCATGATTTCGTACCATGCTTGACCATCACTGCCAAAATACGTTCCCCTTTTGTCCCGTCTATGTCAAAATATGATCCTTTTGTTCCGTCAACTTCAATTTCTTTTTTCGCAGATTCAATCTCTTGTAAGGTTGCCTGCGCAAGACCTACCTGATCTCTCCAGCGGTTTACATTGGATTCAATGTCTGAGGCTTCGATCTCCAGAGGAATGATTGTAACTTGTATCCCTTCAGCATTGAATGTGGCGATTCTCAATCCTTCAGCACCTCTTTCCTTCCATCCCTCAGGTTTTTTCCAGCTTATATTTGCGATAGGTTTTGTAGCGGTTTTTTCAGTTTTATCTTTTGGAATCGAATATGTTTTGAATTCATCTCCGTTATCACACGAAATTGTTGATACTGTGAGCGCAATTAATGCCGCCATTCTTTTTATTAATAATTTAAAGTGTTCCATTATTTGTGGTATTAACTGTATAGTAATAGTTGTGCGGCGTGTCAAGAATGAGAATAAACGCTGGGAAGAAAGCGTTCAGGAGCTAAAATTCCCGTAGATGAATATAGGCAGATTCCAGGTAAATATAGTCAGTGACGGGTTTTTTAAACTTGATGGAGGGGCAATGTTCGGTATTATCCCGAAACCTCTTTGGGAAAAATCATCCGCTCCTGACAGCTTAAATCGGATTCAGCTGTCGCTAAATCCTTTATTGATAAGAATTAATGGTAAAAATATTCTTGTCGATACGGGCATCGGCAATAAATATGACCAGCGGTTTAATGAGATGTACGCAATAGACCACAAGTGGTCTTTGCCCGGAAGCTTAAAGGAAATCGGACTCACTACTTCTGACATACATTATGTCGTGCCTTCACATCTTCACTTTGATCATATGGGTGGTGCCACTATTAAAATTGCAGGATCACTTGAATCTACATTTCCTAAGGCTATGTTTATTATACAGGAACAGGAATGGGAAAATGCTTTGTCGACTAATCCTAGAAACAAGGGAAGCTACTTTGCAGAAGATATGAGGCTTTTAGAGAAAAAGAAGCAAATAAAGCTCATCAATGGAAGATATGAAGTAACCGAAGGTTTAGAGGTTATAAAAACCGGAGGTCATACACCCGGACACCAAATCGTCAGGGTTGCCGATGGAACCGCAACAGCAGTTTATGCCGGAGATCTTATTCCGACAAAAAGTCATCTGAAACCTGCATGGTGTATGGGATATGATTTATTTCCATTGGATGTTGCGGAATGGAAGGTGTCATTCCTTAAGGAAGCAGCAGAAAAGAACTGGATACTCTTTTTTGATCATGAAGTTGAGATGAAAGCGGTTAATATAGTTAAAACAGATAAAGGGTATGATGTAGCTCCGATTTCACTATAGGATCACGATGCATAATACACGATACACAATTCATATTGGCTTTGAAACGCATCTACAGTTAAAAACGGACAGTAAAATGTTCTGCCATTGTAAAGTTACATTTTTGGAAAGACCTAACAGCATGACTTGTCCGGTGTGTCTGGGAATGCCGGGAAGTCTTCCTGCTCTTAATCGAAAAGCGGTTGAACTTGGCGTAAAGGCGGCGCTTTTACTTGGTGCCAGGATAAACTTGCGAAGCAAGTTCGACAGAAAAAATTATTTTTATCCGGATCTGCCGAAAAATTATCAGATTACTCAATACGATATTCCGCTTGCAACGGAAGGTATAGTTGAGATCAAGACAAATGATGTGGTGAAAAAGGTATTTATACAGAGGATACATCTTGAAGAGGATGCAGGTAAACTTATGCACTCAGAGACTCAGAACAAAAGTTTTGTCGATTTAAACCGCGCAGGCGTTCCTCTTGCAGAAATTGTTACGGCTCCTGATATCAGCTCCGCGGATGAAGCTATGGAGTATTTAAAAAGGCTGAAAGTACTGATGCGATATGGAGATGTCTCAAACTGCGATATGGAAAAGGGAGAATTCAGATGCGATGTAAATGTTTCTGTGAGTAAGGATGGAAAGCTTCCTGAGCACAAGTCGGAAATTAAAAACATGAATTCATTCAGATTTATCAAACAGGCGCTTGCATATGAGATATCAAGACAGATAAAGGCGATTGAAAGTGGGGAGGTTCTGACAAAGAAAACATTTGGCTTTGATGTTGAAAAGGGCGCAACTTTTGAGATGAGAAGCAAGGAAGAGGCGATGGATTACAGATATTTTCCTGAACCTGACCTGTCTCCTTTAATCGTTGAAACAGAGGTTATTGATAAAATCAGGCAGAATCTTCCAGAGCTTCCTGATTCGAGGGCGCTCCGATTTGTTTCTGAATACGGGATATCCAAATATCAGTCGGAAATTATTGCAGATGATGTGGTTTTATCCGAAGATTTTGAGTATTGCGCGAAAAGATATAACCCGATCAATATAGCCAACTGGGTAATTAATGATGTTTTAAGACTTCTTGAAGAATTTAAATTAGATACATCTTCGTTCAGTAAAATTAGAGATAAATTTGTCGAACTTGTTAGAATGTTTAATGATAAAAAATTGACAAACACTGTTGCTAAGGAGTTTCTTCAAAAGATGTTGGTTAATGGCGAGACACTGGATAGTTTGCTTAAATCTGTTTCATCAGAAAGTATCGATCTTGATAAGATCGCAAATGAGGTAATTAATGAAAATCCGAAGGCGATTGCTGACTATAAGGGTGGAAAGACTTCTTCAATAAAGTTCCTTACAGGTCAGGTTATGAAGAAAGCAAAGGGAATGGCTGATCCGAATAAAGCAAATGAAATTCTGGAAAAAATTCTCAAAGGATTGTGATGTTTAACATAGCAGAGACGTCTTGATAATTGATGATGGTAGCAAGCATAGAAGAAATAGTGATTGAGGCAAAGAACGGGGATAGAGAGGCCTTTAATGAGCTTATCAGATCTTATCACAAGCTTGTATGGGCTATCTGCTATCCTATCCTGAAAAACACTGTTTTAATTGAAGAAGCAGTCCAGGAGACGTTCATAAGGGTCTTTAAGGAGTTAAGGAACATCAAGGACACGAGAAGCTTTCCCGCATGGCTTACGACTATAGCAAGAAACACTTCTATAGATGTTCAACGAAAAGAGCAGCGTAAGCTCAATACTAGGGAGAGATTCAAAGGTCAGCTTGGAAGCACTGAACAGCGAACGGAAAGAAGAGAGCTTGTTAAAGAGCTTCTTAACGAGTTGCCTGAGAAATATCGTGTTCCACTTGTGCTGAAGTATCTGCATAAGTTGAATAATGTGGAGATCTGCGGGTTAATGTCTATGAGCGAAGGTACGCTCAGAGGGATTTTATACAGAGGCAGGGCCATGCTTAAGGCTTTGCTTGAATCAGAACTTGAATTAAAGATGGAAAATAAAAGGGAGGTCAAGGATGAGTAATATTCATGACAGATTAGAGGATATAGTAGAGCTATATTTGGAAAACAAGCTTCCTCAGCATGAACTTGGAGAATTGAAATTCCATGTTCAGGAATGCAGCGAATGCAAAAATAAATTCAATGACTCTGTGCTTGTTCATGAGGAACTCGCGCTTTATTTAGAAGAAGATATGCCTTCTGAATCTGTTGCTGATAGAATCATCGCCGGAGTTAATAAAAGATTATCAAGAGGCTCTTTCTTTGATTTTAGCTCTCTTTTTGCCGGAGCATATCTGAAGCCTTTAACGATTTCTGTTTCTGTAGTTTTCTTGATGGTTGTTGGTTATGTACTTCAAAATGGCGTTTTATTTCCTGCATTGGGAGCCTTACCTGCTAGTGAGGCAGCAACTGCGAAACAAGACAAAAGCGAGTTTAAAAGGAGCAATTCCACTGATGGGAGAATCCATGATGCAAACAGCGGTTTAGTTGACGAAACTGAGGCACTTAATTATAGCAGAGCTCAATTTGAAGGAAGACATGATTCTAAAAAACAGTCTGGAAAAGCAGATAGAGGTTTTTTTGCAGATACATCTCCTACATCACAACCTGAACAAAATGCGCCTGAAACTGGAAATTATTATAGCTCTGACTTATCAATGGATAAACCTATGAATGAAGCCCTTGCTGAGGTTCATAGTGAAGAGCTTGAACTGTCAAAGTTGAAAGGTGAAGTGGGTGAAATGGGTGAAATGCGCGAAAAAAGAAAAGAATCTGAGAGTTCTATTAGTAGAAGTGGTGGAGGCAAACCCAGCCCTTCTAAAGGTTTTACTAAAGAGCTAAAAGACGAAGTTCCGGGCAAGAAAAGCGCAGATCTTCTTCAGATGAATCAGAAATTAGGGGGAGGCTCAGGCTCAGGTCGAGGAATAATTCATCCAGTTCCTCAGGAACAGTCACTCGACCAAAAGATAATAAAAACAGGTTTTGTGAACATCGAAGTTGAATCCTATGAGGAAACCTACCAGACTGCAAGACAGCTTGCTAGAAAGTATAACGGTTATGTTAATGATTTAAACACCACAAGAAAACCGAATGGGAAGGTTGTTGGTGACATTATTGTTAAAGTTCAGGTTAATATGTTCGAACTTGCCCTCGAAGACTTTAAGAAATTGGGTAAGTTGATTGATGTGAGAATTTCAAGTCAGGATGTTACCAAGCACTATGTCGACCTGCAATCGAAGCTCAAAACATTGAGAGTTATGGAAGAAAGATTGTTGGATATTCTTAAAACAAGAAAGGGCGAAGTAAAAGACCTTCTAGAGGTTGAAAGAGAACTTGGCAATCGAAGGAAAGAAATTGAGCAAATTCTTGGTGAGATCAGGTATTATGATGAGCTCACGAGTTTTTCAACTATAACGATAAGTCTTAAGGAAAAGGGAGCTGATGATCCCGGCACAA
The DNA here is from genome assembly GCA_016206485.1 of Planctomycetota bacterium. GTDB lineage: Bacteria > Planctomycetota > MHYJ01 > JACQRL01 > SBBU01 > JACQRL01. The sequence goes on from JACQRL010000293.1 coordinate 19,252, forward strand.
TTATTCAGACCATGTCAGGATACCTGACGCTAAGATCGGACAGTGTCACAGAAACATATAAGCAGCTCAATGAACTGGCAGTAAAACACAGTTCTTTCATGTCTGTCAGGTCTTCAAATCTTGTCGAGGCGCCTCAGAAGGAAAACATTTCAGCAAGGATTCAGGTCCTTGTGGATGCCGACAAGGTTGACACTGTAATCGACGAAATAAAGAAAATGAATGTAAAGATAGAAACAAACAAAATAGACAAAAGACAAAGAGATGACAGGCCGGGTTATCCTATCCTGGAATCTGACGCCACGGAGTCCAAAAATTCGCCGGAAATAAAAAAAGAAAAGGCAGTTATCGACATCTACGTTTACTTTATACAGAAATTGCAGGTTGGAACCGGCGTTATCAATGTAAGGGCAAATGATGTTCTCAAATTGTTTGAACAGTTCAAAGGAAAGCTGAACTCTGAGTTTGGAGCGGAGATCTTAAGTGCGAACCTGAGTGAAGCACAGGGTGATTCGCAAGTTGCTTATATTAGCTTTGAAGTCGCGCCTGATATTACCGACAGAGTTATTGATTATCTCAAGAGTGATCCTGTTAATGTGGAAATTGTAAACAGCAGCGTTCAGAAAAATCCTCCTGCATTGGTTACGAAGGTTGCCAAGGAAATAGTAAGAATTAACGCTTCTATTAATCCTCCGGCAGGAGTTTATCAATCCAGAAACTCCGGTGTTGTTACAATTAAGAGCGAGGACCCTGGTAAAACAGCCCTTGTTTTGAAAGATCTTGCAGGCTCTGAAAGCGGGGTGAACATAATTTCAAGCTCTACTGATTCAACAAAAGAAAGTACAACTGTTAAAATGCAATTGGAAGTTCCTGCTGACAAATTTTCAAGTGTTGTTAAAAAGATCGAAGGTGCTGAAGGAGCAGTAGAGAAGGATGTCAAAGTTGATGAGCAGGTAACACCGATAAGCGTAGATCCTGCGAGCAGACTTATACCAAGAAAGATCAAGATGCCAGGTATTCTAAGTATAACTGTAGCGAATAAAGATCAGTTTATAAAAACAGATGACGGCTTTCTTGCAACAATTAAAAGAACTCTACAGGGTTCGCTCACCGGATTGCTTAAGGCATTTGAGTGGCTTGTAAGAGGTTTGGCTTTTGCGCTGCCGTTTTTAGTTGTTTTGATATTTGTTGTTGTGCTGTTTAGAAAGTATACAAAAAAGCCAACTCCTCCTGAGAACACAAACAAGTAAAGTTAAGGTAGTATCTAGGGTAAGTAAGTGATCTTTCGTAAAATTCTTGTAGATCACTGATTACACGGAGAAAACGCCAGATTACTCAGATAAAGAAATATA
>JACQRL010000294.1 GCA_016206485.1 Planctomycetota bacterium
AAAAAGAGGCAAGAGCTATGATCAACACCTGGACACAGAGCTACTTTAAAACTGAAGGATTAAGATTACTTTACATAATACCGGAGGAATTAATAAATAAAGTATTACCGCTCTACATCGAACTAGATAATAAAATGAAAATCAAGGAAACTGTACGAGTTATGGTAGGAAGGGCCGAGATTCTGACACCCGGAAAAGAGCAAGAGATATCAAAACTTATAACAGATTTAGGCTCTGATGATTTTTCTGTCAGAGAAACAGCAACCAAAAAGATTAAAAAACTTGGAAGAATTACAGAACCTGTTTTAATCTATACTATTAAAAATACAAAAGATATAGAAATGCGTGAGCAATGTCAGAAACTTCTGCAAGAGCTTACGGAAAATAGCTTGAAATGAGGAAAGATATGAAATGTAACGAAATTGAATTTCTACTATCACCTTATCTGGATAATGAACTTCCGCAGGAAGAAACTCTGTTGATTGGAACACATCTGAATAACTGCGATCACTGTAATAAACTTTTAGCAGAGCTAAAACTGGACCTTCAAAACCTTAACACAACTCTTGAACCATTTGAACATGATCTGAACCAGGTAATAGACAGATTTCTTTTCAAGAAATCCTATTATCCGCAAGAAAAATCAATTTCATATCCCTGGTTCATTCATTTATTAATGGGAGCAACATGCGGAATACTATTAACTATAACAACTTTTGTTTTTGTTTTCCCCAACAAAACTGAGAAGCAAATCGAAGACCTTAACCAAAAGATTGTCCAGCAGGTCAATTCATATGACTCACTAAAACAAGAATATGACAATCTTGCTACAAGCAGTTCAAGAAAAACACAGTTTATTGCTGTTCTTACAGAGGAATATGACAAAAAAATCATAGAACTAACCCAAAAAATTGATCACCAAATAGGTTTATACTCCAAACTTCAAACTGAATATGATCTTCTAGCTGTACACGTTGCTGATCTAAAGCAGGGCGGAATCGGAAGAATCAATCTTCTAATAGGAAACATGGAAGTTTATAAACAAAACATGGATAAATGGGAAACAGCTCCGATCGGAACTATTATCACAAAAAATACTAAAATCAGGACCACTGCAGGATGCAAAGCCGAAATTGAACTATCAAATAGTAACACAGTTCGAATGAATGAACTAACTGAAATTGTTCTCAATAATAACAATGAATTCACTATTGAGTCAGGAGAAGTCTGGACGAAAGTCTCTAACAACAGCGGTTTAGGACAACACACTACTATTCCTGTTCCAAATAACATATATACAGGACACGGTATTATAACAGTGACCGGAACTGAAATTAATATCGAAGTAACAAAAGAATGGACAACATTGGCTGTTATTGAGGGAAAGGCAAGCATGGCAAATACTAATGGTAAATCAAAAGATCTTGGCAAGGGAAAAGCCTGCAGGATGAATAATGAAACCGTAGATATACCTGTTTATCTATCAACGATCGAAAAAGGCACAAAATGGATGCTGGATATAATGATGGCTAAAGGAAGAGACAATCCAGAGATTAGAAAACAAATTCTTAAATGGCTGTCGATGATGGGTGAAACAAAAGTGGAATTCCTGGCTGAAGAGCAAATAAAATCATATGGAACCGCGTGTGTAATACCGATTGCACAATACATCAAATCAGAAGATTGCCTAAATAAACCTGCTGCAAGGGAAAAGGCGATAAAAATACTTTCAGATATCGGGGATTGGTATGCAGTCGAAGCATTTATTCTATTGCTTGCTGACGAGTCTTCACATCTAAGAACTCTTGCAGCCAAAGGTCTAGAGCGTGTAACTGGAACAAATTTAAACTATACTATCGAATTCTGGGAAAAAGGAACAGATACCAAGCCTGCCCTAGATAAATGGAGATCCTGGTGGGATAAAAACAAACAAGGCAAAATAAGTGAAGATCTCGATATACAAATCGAAAAAGTTAACAAAAAATTCAAATAATATAGACTTCAAATTGTGCTTCTAGGATTAACGCTGCTTTTATCCCTAACAGGAAATAAACTTCTAAAAGAAGACCAGTTTAAAATTACTTCGGTAAAAAGAGGATTTAACTATCCGGTTTACCTGACCACAAAAAAGAACAGCAAGGATTTGTATATTGTAGAGCAAAAAGGGATAATCAAAAAATTCAATCAGACTGACAATAAAACTACCTTGTTTTTAAATATATCAAATCAAGTCTACTATAT
>JACQRL010000295.1 GCA_016206485.1 Planctomycetota bacterium
AAATGAATTAGAAACAGGTATCCAGCTGATCAGTTCAGATTTTACGATTGTATTCTGATAATAAATATAAAGTGAGATGATGAATGATCCTGCTATAGAAAGACAGGCGATTGATGAGACTGCCACTTTTCCGGCCTTTGAGCCGAATAATAAGTTTAAAATGAATCCCGACAGCGGGAGTCCGACAATCAGATAGGTTAAAAGTTCAATATTCATTTTCTAGTTTGTCATCTGTTTTATTTTGGATATGTCGAGATGTCTTTCCTTTCGAAATATTGCGATCGCTATCGAAAGTCCCAGCGCAACTTCGCAGGCAGCAACAGCGATTATTATAAAAAAGAATGATATTCCATCGGGATTGTTATAAATCGAGCTTGCGGTCAGAAGAAGAAGTAAAGAGGCGTTAAACATAATTTCAAGTGACATGAGGATAATTAGAAAATTTTTTCTCGAGATTGCTCCATAAAGTCCGATTGAAAACAATACAGCCGTAATTAAATAAACCGTGTTTATCATACTTTTTTCTTGGCAATTAAGATTGATCCGATTATTGCTAGAATAATAAGCGCAGAAACGATTTCGAATGCCAAAAAGTATTTGTCAAAAAGCGCTTTTGTAGCATTCTCAAATGAAATAACATTTAGTTGAGACAATTTCGACAGGTTGATATCTTGCGGTTTGAGCTGACCCACAATGATTACCATTACGGATATGGGGGCAAGAGTATATAAGAGCTTAAGATGTATAGAGAAATCTTTCTCCAGCTCCTCTTCTTTAAGATTAAGAAGCATAACGACAAAAAGAAAAAGAATCATGATAGCGCCAGTGTACACCAGTATATGGATTGCAGAAAGATAATAGAGTTTTAAGGTGGAAATCAATATTGCTATGGATATTAAGTGGGATATCAAAAAAAATGTTGCGTATATAGGATTTTTTCTGGTTACAGTAAGAAGCGCTGTCAATATAGCCAGAAGCGATGCAGCCACAAAAAACAGCTCTCTTAACATAAAAGGATTGCTTTTCAGAATAAATATGGATATTGCAGTGTCAAACTCTGGCAGTCTTATTGATGATGATCAGGATACTTACAACATTTCGAATTTCTAATTTTGAATAATCATAAAGAAAACTGACAGATGCAAGCGCAACCTCCGACCCACTTCTGAATCTTGGCAGAGGGGATTCTTCCTGTTGCTTGCGGAAGATTCCCTAATTTTTATTTTGTATGCTTGGTTTTTTGTAGTCAGGATTGTTTATAATATATCTCTGAATTGCTTCGATTAGGAAGTTCACCATAAGATTTTGTATCGTATATTCATTGTCTTCTGAGGATTGCTTTCCAAAATGGCTCAGAACATGCAGAACTCTTCCACCAACCATCTGTGATCGGTCAAATTTCTTTCCGGTGTTTATTTTGCTGTTTTGTCCTAATTTATTATTTCTGCCGCCTTTTCCATAAGCAAATGTAACAGCAACTGCGTTATCCTTGTCTTCTTTGCCTAAACCCGGGCTTGTAATTAGAATAGTGACATCTTTGTGTTTAATATCCATCAATCTGCTTTCCCTGTCTACCTTCCAGTTATGATTCAGGTTTTCAAATTCGGCAGTTGACATCGTTCCTTTTGCGCGGTCTTTTGGAGGTTTTGAGAAGATTTTCTTGAGATATGGATGTGACGTATTTCCGGATACAGGCTTAATATCAACTGTTTTCTCATCCATACTTGCACCAACACTTACATATTCCGGCCAAGCTCTGGAAACAATCTCTTTATTTCCCCAGTCTTCCGTGAAAAGATACCCTCCGTTTGACACAAATCTCTTTATTTTCTTTATTGCTTCATCGCTTAAAAGGTTTCTATAAGGCTCATGAGTGCAATTAGGATCGCACTGAACAAGTCTGTTACCGGCTGCGCCACCACCGGGGTTGCATTTTGGGCATATGCAATGTTCCTCAATCTGGTTGCAGTTGACAAATAATGCTATTCTGCTGTCCATTTTGAATTCTTGTTTTTCGAATTCGCTTTTCTTTACGACTTTGTGTGGGACTCCCATCCTTGAAAGTATCTGGTCTATGTGGTCAAAATTATGCGCTGCTTCAAGACCGGAAACTGTTTTACATCTGCCTTTGCAGTCTGCTTCAAGGACTATTATAAGATCATCTGGAATATCTTTTCTGAACTCATCTCTTCTGCCGGGATCTAATCCTGTTGTAATTACTCCACCCGAATATCCGCTGAATTTATTTTTTACAGGAACCCATGTATCTTTATTTGTGTTATACCATGTTTTCCACTGAAGCTCGTTTTCGCCGAAATCCTGTCCTGTTATATAGTCCAGAGTTCTTCCTATTTTCTTTTTGAAATCTCCACCTGCCAATTGTAGTTGTGTAACAAGAGGTTCTGCCATTTCTTTTGAGGCGACAGCAGGCATATGATCAAGCGCTAGTATCTTTAAGTCATCATCTCCATCATTAAACATTTTTATGAGTAATGATGCGACTTCATCTGAGTAATTAAGGTTTCCTATTTCATAAAGGACGTCTCTTCCACAGTCAGATTTGTTGTCTAGTATAAACTTGGCAATCTTGTCAAGTGCCGCTTTATTACTGAATGACGCGGCCGCTCTGACGCAAGTCCAGTATAGGTCGCCAGCTTCTCTTATGCTTTTAATCTTGTTAAGGACTATCTGTGCTGATTCTTCAGTATTCATCTTTACAAGATGTGCAAGCGCTCTTTCAGCTGATTTGCTGTTTGACTTGGCACGGTCGACTGAACGCTTTGCCTTTTCAAGACTAAGCTCATCTGACTTTTCCTCATCGTCACCGATGAAGCCAAAGGAAATCAAAGAGATTACGAGATACAACGAGATTCTGACCATATACTCACCCCTACAAATCTAGACGATTTTAATACTATTTTTGCTTCAATGCAACCTATTCCTTCAAAGTTTCCGGTTTTTGATCTGTCGTACACCTAACACTTAAAACAACAAAAATATGATTTCCTTTTGATTTGAATTCATTCTCAGGTTGAATTTTAGTAGTTTTACTGATAACTGGTCAATAATATACTGGTCTGATGAAGATAACCAGGGCGTTGATTAGCGTTTCAGATAAAACAGGGGTTTTAGGGCTTGCAAGGGCTTTAAGCAGCATGAATATCGAATTGCTTTCCACAGGTAAAACTGCTCAATATTTGAGGGAGAACGGCATTAGCACGACAGATGTAAGCAAGTATACCGGATTTCCGGAGATTCTGGATGGAAGGGTCAAAACATTACATCCTCTTCTTTTAGGAGCAATACTTGCTGACCCTGATCTTCCCTCACATCAGGAACATATTTCTGAGCATAAGATCAAACCCATCCAGCTTGTTGTAGTCAACTTATATCCGTTTGAAAAGGTTATTGCTGATCCTGAGAGTTCTCAAGATGACTCGATTGAAAACATTGATATAGGCGGGGTCACTTTGCTGAGGGCATCTGCAAAAAATTTTAAAAACTGCGTCTGCCTTTCTGATATCAATGACTACGAAAGTTTTGCTTCTGCACTGAAAACAAATAAAGGCGAAGTGGATATTGCAATGTCATATGAACTTGCGCGTAAAGCTTTTATAAGAACCAGCGCTTACGATCTTGCAATTGAGCAATATTTCGGGAGATCAGTTCCTGAAGACTTCCCGGAAATAAAGTCAATAACAACCAGGAAGCTGATGGATCTTAGGTATGGTGAAAATCCTCATCAAAAGGCAGCTGTATATGTTTTCCCGGGGAAGAATGATTTCACCAGTGTTGTGAATTCCAAAATATTGCATGGTAAGCAGTTGTCATACAATAATATTCTTGATCTTGATTCGGCATTAAGTGTGGTACGAGATCTGTCTGAACCGGCTTGTTGTATTGTAAAGCATACTAATCCGTGTGGAGCTGCGATTGCGAATACGGTTAACGAGGCGTTTTGTTTTGCAAGGGACTGCGATAGAAAATCATCGTATGGTGGCATTGTCGCTTTCAACCGATTTGTCGATAAGTCAACGGCAGAATCTATGATAGAAAAAGGAAATTTCTTTGAGGCAATTCTAGCTCCATACTTTGATGATGAAGCATTACAGATTTTGACTACTTCCAAGAGATGGAGTGAAAATCTAAGATTGCTTGAATGTGGAAGAATTAGTCCCAACTCTGTAAGAACTCATCAGCATATAAGATCGATATCATCAGGTTTACTTATTCAGGCATATGATGATGTGGATCTCGATAGTTTTAAAGTTGTGAACGGATTGCTGGACGAAAACCAAGAACGTGATCTAAAGTTTGCATGGCACGTGGCAAAGTACATGTCTTCGAATGCTATATGCATTGCAAGAAATGGGGCTACGATAGGATTGTGTGCCGGACAAACAAACAGAATAGATTCATTGAAGTTTGCGATAAAAAGAGCGCCTGAAGATCTCAATGGCGCAGTCCTGGCGAGCGATGGATTTTTCCCATTTGATGATTCAATCAGATACGCAGTTAAGCATGGAATCAAATGTATTATTCAGCCGAGTGGTTCTGTAAATGATAATGCAGTTATCGAAGCCGCAAAGGAATGTAACGTAAAATTAGTTTTCACAAACATAAGGCATTTCAAACATTAGCATGCGCATTGGTCTGGTTGCTTTGGGAGGTGTGGGAGGCAGTACGATTGCGACTACCCAGCTTGCTGATAATCTCAGTAGGATGGGACACACCGTTTTCTTTTTTGCCCTGAAGAAGCCTCTGAGGTTGTCGCCGAATATTAAATTATTTTTGCCATACAAGCCTGTGTATCCTGTATTGGCAAATGGAGAATCAGATACTGTTGAGTTCGCATCACTTCTGATCAATAAGGCAAATGATCTGGATATAAATATTCTTCACTTCAATTATGCGTATCCGTTTATATCCATAATTCCGATTATTAAAAGGTCAAAACCTGAAGTTAGAACTATTCTTTCATTTCATGGTACAGATGTGACTTATTTTTCAAGCGATCGACGCTACCAGAAGCTGTTTGAGACAGTTATTCATGATGTGGACCATTTAACATTTGTAAGCGAATTTCTTAAAAAAAGGTTCAGATTATGCACTTCAAATAAAAGTTGTGAAGTAGTGCCTAATTTTGTTGAAAGCACGAGAGGAATATTTCCGGATCGCAATGATATTATCCATGTGTCGAATTTAAGACCTGCAAAAAGATTTGATGATGTGCTTGATGTTTTCAAGAAGGTGAAACGTTCAGTAAAAGATATAAAGCTCCACGTAATTGGTAATGAAAAGGAGTTTTCTGCCGATTCTGATATAATTTCATATGGAATAATGGAAAATATATTTCCTGTTCTTGAAAAAAGGAAGCTCTCCCTTTTAACTAGTGAATCGGAGGGATTCAGCTTATTTGCATTGGAATCAATGAGTTGTGGTGTTCCAGTCGTTGCAACGAGAGCAGGGGGTATTGAAGAAGTCGTGTCTGATGATGAAACAGGGCTTCTTCATGAAGTAGGAGATACTGCCGGTATTGCAAATTCAATAAAAAGACTATATAAAGATGGGGCGTTATATAACCGGTTCAGCGAGAAATGTATAGAAACTGTTAACAATAAGTTTCTGGCAAAAAATATCATTTGCAAATATCTGAATATTTATAAACGAGTATTGAATTCAAATGCTGACACAAAACCTGCGGATAATGTTCTGGATAATAAGGAAAAAAGAAGATAGATGTCTTAGTTTAATTCCTTCATGCCTTCACCAGCGCCGAAATGCTGTGTCCAAGAAGAATTAAATTCGCCTACTCCGATGCAGTTGAATGTCTCGTTTACCATGTTTTTGTGATGCCCTGCTGAGTGGGCCCATCCGTTGAAAACGGCCTGAGCGTCAGGATATCCCATGGCAACGTTTTCTCCGATTACTCCACCTGCAAATCCAACATCTTTTGCTCTTGATAATGGGGTCCCGTCTTCCCCATCGTGCCAGATCTTTCCCGCTTTTGACATTGCAATCGAATGGTTGTATCCGGCCTTTGTGAGCTTCAAATTTAAGATAAGTGATTTTAGTCCGAGCATTTCTCTATATTCATTAAGAACTAACAGATGTTCGAATGCAAGTTTGGTCAGGCCGGAATCTTTAAGTTTTTCATGGTATTTTTGGAATACTTTGTCGTTATATATATTTACTTCCTTATTGTAGCTGGAGTTAGGATCATTCAATTCTAATTTAAGTTTTACAGATGTCTCATTTGCAATTTTGTCTGTGAGTTCCTGCCTGGAATTTTCAGCCTCTGTTGAAATGTTCTTAACAAATTCTTTAGAGAATTCTATGTAGAGATTTAGTCTTTCCAGCAGAGGGTGTTTCTTTACAAAAATATCTGATCTGCCTTTCCAAAGATCAGTTATTTCCTTGACCTTTTCATCTATTTTTGACTGCAGTGTTTCATATTGCGGATTTGACTTGTCGTATTGCGGATTTCTTATTTGGGCAAGAATATTTTTTCTTAGATCTCTGATGTTTGGGGCCTGTTTCCTTACATCTTTTGCATTTGCTGTAATGCGCACAATCTCGATTTTATTGAGTTTGTCCCTGATTATTGTTTCGAGCTTTGATTGTGCTGTTGTAATGTCCTCCTCTCTAATTTGACCGGAGACAAACATTTCTTTGATTTTATCGAGCGGTTTTTTTTCGTAACTTGCGCTTGTGGCTGATCTAAAATCATTGATTTTAAAGTTCAGTTCTTTAATTGTTTTTTCATATAAAAGTTTTTCGAGATCAGCTTTATTCTGTACAAGCAGATAACCGCTTAAAAACCCGATTAATGACAGTAAACGCATAGCTTACATTAATAAGACGTTTTTGATTCGTTTTGCGGCAGCTGTTTCCCAAGCTTTCTCACAAAAATAAGGTTACAATATTGTTTGTTGCTTTACAAGAGGTCTGAAATAGAGATTTCTTATCAGTCTTGTTATTTTCTCGAATTTTGCTGTTTTACAGCCTGTAAACAATATCTTGACCTGTTTTGAGAGTTTTTTAGATTCCTATGCCTATGGTAACTATGACAAAAGAAATGGATATTAAGGATATTTTAACATCTAATTCCCTTGCAGTTGACAGACTTTTAGAGGCAAAACAGGCATATTTTACCAAGGAAGATCAGAGAAAGTCGATAGCCGCTGTTGTAAAAGATTTTGATAAGGTTATTGGCAGTGAACTGCAGAGCGAAAACCAGATATTGACAAGAAAGGCAGCTTTGTTCTGGCTTATTGGGGATACTGATAACAGTTTGTATATACTCAATTCAGTAAGTGAAAGTAGAGAGAAAAAACTCATAAAGGCACTTGATGAATATGATATGTGTAACCATGCCACAGCATTTACTCTATTAAATGAACTGTATCAGGAAGACAGGCAGAACCCGGACCTGTTATATTTAACCTGTGTAAGCGCAATAAGATGTAAAATTGATAAAGCTGATGAACTGATTAAGAAGATAAATTCTATTGATGAGGCAAAAAAAATGTATGCCCAGGCTCTTTATGAACAGTTTTTTGGTTCAAGAGGAAAAGCGTTGGAGTTATATGAAAGCCTTTTACAGAAAGACCCGACAAACAGAGAAGCACTTTTCCAGGTCGCTTGTCTTTACGATCTATATGGGATGGATGAAGAGGCTATTGAATTGTATGAACAGTTAAGACTTTTAAGACCTCTTAATATAGGGGTGATGTTTAATCTGGGTGTAAATTATGAAGATAGAGGAGAGGCGCAAAAGGCAATCGAATGTTATCAGGCTATTTTGGATTACTATCCAAATAATAAAAAATCATTACTGTACCTGAAAGATGCTATTGCCTCCCTGAAAATGTACTATGATGAAGAGGCAATAAGACAGAGAGAAAGGCAAAAACAGTTGGCTTCCCAGAGCATTGTAGATATGAATTTATCAACGAGAACGAAAAACACATTGAATAAAGCCAGTATTTACACTCTTGCGGATCTTCTTTCAAAAACAGAGGAAGATCTTCTTGAGGTTGACAGTATGGGACAGGCTATGCTCAAAGAAATTAAAGATCTTCTTCATGCGAAAAATCTGCATTTATACTCCCTTAAAGAGCTTAAACCTGAAGAATATGTATCTTCATTGCCGCTTTCTTTACAGGCTAAGCCTCTGTCAGAAATTGATTTAAGCCCAAAGGCAAAAGAGTTTATTGAGGGAAGGGAGCTTACGACAATTAGTGATCTTCTAAAAATGACTGAGAAGCAAATGAAGGATGAGGGGGTCAATTCCTCTATTGTACAGGAACTTTCTGATAAGTTGAAGTTGCAATTCAATATTAGACTACTGCCGGGTTAGCTTTTGTGCCCAGTGATCTCAATGTTTTAGAGCTTCTTGTTGTCTTTTTTTTCGGATCTTGTCTTGGCAGTTTTGCAAATGTGTGCATTTATAGATTACCTCTTGATAATTTAAGCCCGCTGAAGGGCAGATCAATGTGCCCAAACTGCAAGTCCCTTGTTAAGTGGTATCTGAATATCCCGATTATAAGTTATATTGTTTTGCTTGGGCGCTGTGCTGTTTGCAAGTGGAGGATTCCAATCAGATATTTAATTGTTGAATTTGCGATGGGTACATTGTTCACTCTTCATTTTTTGCAGTTGGGTTCACCGCTCAATACAGATATTTTGCTGTTGATGACAGGATTTTATGTGATTTTCACATCGATTGTAAATAGTTACGTTGATATTGATTACATGATTCTTCCGGATGAAATCACCATAAGCGGTATTTTTATTTCCTTTGCTATTGCTTTGGGCGGATGGTTTGCTTCGATGCGCACTTACGTTAGTATTACAGAATCCGGATTAGGAATAATACTGGGTATAGGAATATTGTTCGGAATAAGGATAATCGGAGAGATTATTTTTAAAAAAGAGGCGATGGGCTTGGGCGATGTCAAATATATGGGGATGTTGGGAGGACTTTTCGGATATAAGGCAGTACCGTTGATTCTCTTAATCGCTTGTTTGTTTGGTATGGTTGTTGGGCTTGTTTATAAATTCGTATATAAGAAGAGCTATATACCGTTTGGACCGTTTCTTGCCATTGCGGCCGTTATAGTGTTATTTTTTGGGATTGTCTTATCAGAAATTGTTATGGATTTAATACATGGTCAGTACAATTAAACTCCACTAAATATGAAAATTGATCTTCATTGCCACAGCAAATTTTCTTTTGATTCCAAAATGGAGGTCGAAAAAGTCCTAGAGACTGCGGTAGCAAAAGGTCTTGACGCCCTAGCAATAACAGATCACGACACTATTGAAGGCGCGTTATTCGCGCAAAAAATACAGAAAGATTACAGGATACAAATTGTTATCGGCGAGGAAATTCATACCGATCTCGGAGATGTCATAGGTTTATTCTTAACCAGCGAAATCAAGATTAAAAAGTGGGAGAAAGTGCTGGAGGAGATCAGGCGCCAGGAAGGAGTAATTCTATTCCCACATCCGCTCGGAGCGATGGGATTCCATCACGACACTTTTCTCAAAAAAATCGATTTTATCGAGGCCTTCAATCCAAGATACAGCGTTGTCACGGAAGTAATAGACGGAAAAGGAGATAAGGCAGTTCATCACTGCGCAGAAGTTTATAATTTAAAAGTTGCCTCCGATTCCGATTCTCATAATTATGATACCATCGGCCTTGCATATACAGAAATTCCGGGACAGGTTGAGGACATTAAGAGAGCTCTTTTAAACAGTGATTTGAAGATCTTCGGAAAAAAGCCTAAGTAAGCCTATTATAATGGCTCAAAAGCCTCATATACTTACAGCATTTCAATGATGACAAAAATTAAGAGTCTTGATTTCCACATTGGCGTTGATTAATATTGAAGCTCAGATCAGAGATAGCAGTTCTCTTATCTTCACTAGACACCTCCCAAACTTTCTTCTAAAACGAGATTTTAGTAATTAAACCAAACTTAATTAGACTTGCCATGTTCTCTGCTCTCCTGGTTTTCGTGTTATTTAATAAGTCGTCATCGTTAAATCCACGGATGTTAATTACTGATGTTGATATTATTTCAAAAGCCTTTGATATATTCTTACAAAGTTCAAGCAAAACCTCGTTCAAAGAAGTTATAGTCGAAGATATAAACTCTGATGGGTTATCAGATGTTTTTGTCAACCTTAAGGGAAGTTCTAAGGTGATGTATGGGTATGGGGATCCAATTGAAATATTTAAATGGGATGGAAGACATACGGATATAGATACAGAAATTCAAATACATCAACTTATTGACGTCAATGGTGATGATAAAAAAGATTCCATACAGATTGCTGAAGACAAGATATACGTTTTTGCCAATCAAAATGGAGATTTAATGGGACCTCCCTTAATTATTACCGTCAATGAGGTATCAAAAATAACAGATTTCACGCGTATTGACGTGGATAAGGATGGAACAACAGATTTTCTTATAGTTGTAGGAAACAGTAAGAGTGATCCGAAGAAGGGAGCAATTGTTGCCTATACACTGCCGTTGACAGTAAATCCTGTTGCAAGCATTATTACTAATAATGTTCCTATACGAGCTATGGATACCCCTATAGGATGGCTGCCTATTTCTGCGGGAGAAATCCCTGGTTTGACAGTTCTTTTTGCCAATAATGAAATCAAGCAGTATGCACCAAATGAGAAGGTAATAACTAACTTAATTAATCCAACCGTTACTTTTGATATGTATCATTTTAACACATTCGATTTTAATAATGATGGAAAGATGGATCATTATGTTACCAGTATTCATAATGTTGAAGTTGATTTTGGAAAACTCAATGTAGATCACAGCCTTGTTATACATGGACAAAATGCCAATGGAACTTTTACGGCATTACCTGCAATCCAACTTCCTGACAACACATATACAACCGTAACAGGAGATTATGACAGTGATGGGGATAGGGATATAGTCGTTGTAATCAATAAAGTAACAGAAATTGCAGGAGAGAAAATATATGGATTTGACTATAAGGCCCTGACAAACAATGGAAATGGTACGTTCAGCAATCCTGAAGACTTAGATCCTGATCCTGAAGAAGCTAAGAAAAAAGCTATTGCCGTTTTGAAACAAGCAGGGGCATTTGGTATGTATCCTGCAAGGGAGGAAACGCCGTTTGTTGACGCTGAACTTAAACAACTAGCTGTAAAGTTTGAGAAACTGGATCTGTATCCGTTGTTCAAAGCGCAGTTGACTCAGTTATTAAACTTGGAAATGACCATATCGGCGTCTATACCTTCAAAAATACCAGGAGTATCCCAGGACTTGAACCAAGCAACCCAGACATTCTTAGATACCATAGAGAATGGGAGAGTATTTGTCTGCGAATTCAGTTCGGATAAAGTTGGCTGGACCAATCATGACAACTTAGGTAACCCTAATATTTTTTTGAGCAAACAATTTATTAATAACTTGACTGGAGGAATTGAGGTTGGCAAGGAGATTCAAACTTTAATGACTGCAGACCACGAATCTTGTCATGCCCATTTTAATGTAGATGAACCAGATGCGCCAAAAATTAATGCGTCTTTTATGGACTATTTAATTAAAGATGTTTTACAGTTGCAGTCTCCCGCTGGTTCAATATTTGTCGAAGGATTGATATCTGAGATAGATTATTTTTTCAGTACAAATGGTACTTATCAAGCATTATGTAAAATGTATCTAGAATCTACAAAGGCATCCTGCGGAGGCCAGAAGGATTATGATAATGAAAAGGCTGCTGAATTGGCAAAGGAAGCAAATAAGATACTGGAGAAGATTGGAAAAAAAATTAAAATTGTAGAGTTAGTTGACCCAAAAAGTATAAGCTGTGATCCTAAAAAGATAACAATAGAATTTAAAATA
>JACQRL010000296.1 GCA_016206485.1 Planctomycetota bacterium
CTCTTTTTCTTCTTTGGAAAGATTTGGTTCAAATCCGGTTATTTTGTAGACATCACCGGAAAACTCTATTGATTTGCCGGCAAGCAGCTCCTGGATAGAAGTTTTGAAGTAGTCATCGTCGAAATTGAGAAGCTGTTTGAATGAGGGTTCTGAGATCCCGGCGCGGATTGGATTTGCCGAGTGGAATTCTTTAAGCGATTTGATTGTGAAATTGTTAGTAGCAATCTTTGCTTCCTTGTGATAGAACTTGTCTTTGGTCAGATAAACGAGTCTGTCTTTGAGCTGTTCCAGGACGGCTGTAAGTTCTGGTTCCAGCATATGTGCTTGACGTGAAAGCTTTGCTGTTGTCGCAAAATGTCCGATCAGTTCTTTTAAGATGAAATCCAGATAGCTGACTTTATTTTCAAGTGAGCTTCTTTTGGCAGTCAAATAATCGATAAAGACCTGCTTTGACATGCGTTTCTTTTGTCCGGTTATATTCACTATTATCCCGCCGCCGATTGTGTAGGTGGGTGTTTGAGTTCTTATAATGTATCTGTCGCCTTCCTGTATAACAACAGGTTCATCGAGTTTGATCTTAGCGAGCGCTTTATTTCCGGGTTCAAGAAAAGCTGAATTAAGAAACAGAATTTTCCCGTCTGCCTCCTGTGTCCCGATGTAAAATTTGATTGGGAAACCGCTTTTAAGTTTGATCATACCCCCAGGAAGGAACTTTTTTGAATCCTCCAGATAATTAAACTCTACTTCAAAACTATTTACCGGCTCATAGTAACCGGGGGTTGCAGTGACAAATCCTCTTGAAACCTTTCCATAGTCGCAGTTGGCAAGATTGATTGCTGAGGAGTGTCCTGCACGTACAGATTCCACATCTGCCATATATGCCTGAAGTTTTTTCACTTTATATACGGTTTTGTGCTGTACGAGTTCGACGTCATCATTTACATGAAGCGTTCCGCTTACCGGAACCCCTGTAACAATTGTTCCGAAACCTTTTTTGGAAAATATCCTTTGTATATACATCCTAAATACAGAGGACTCGCTTTTTTTAGGGATTCTCGAAACACTTTTGTTGATTTCTTCATATAGCTGGTCTATACCCTCTTTTGTTTTGTTGCTGACTTTTATCACTTGCGCGTTTTCAAGGAACATTCCTTTGGTAAGACTTCTGATCTCTTCTGTGACAAGTTCTGCCATCTCGTTGTCTGCAAGATCTGATTTTGTCAGCGCGATTATACCTTGTTTTATATCGAGGAGCTGCATTATGCGGACATGTTCTATTGTCTGAGGCATTATTCCCTCATTAGCGGCAACAACGAGTATAACGAAATCAACTCCTGTCGCGCCTGCGAGCATGTTTTTGATGAAGTCTTCATGTCCGGGAACATCGATAATCCCGATCCTGAATCCATCCTTGAGCTTCATGTTTGCAAATCCGATATCGATAGTCATTTCACGTTCTTTTTCCTCCGGAAGTCTGTCGGGATCAATGTTGGTGAGCGCTTTTACAAGCGATGATTTCCCATGGTCGATGTGTCCTGCCGTGCCCAGGACCGCATTATAAATTTTTTCGTCCATGTTATTATTCTCCGTTTAATTGGATGATGATTTCGCGGTGCCTGGGTCTTGTATCAAAATCTACAATGACGATTTGCTGCCAGGTTCCGAGGCAGAGTCTTTTATTTACAAAAGGTATAATAATTGAAGGTCCCATTATGCTTGCCCTTAAATGTGAATGTCCATTGTCATCTCCCCATGTATCATGATGGTGGTAATCACTGTTGTCAGGTATTAACTTATCAAGAATGTTTCTTATATCTTTTTTAAGCCCGGGTTCATATTCTATCGTAGTTATTGATGCTGTTGATCCTATTACGGATACAAGACAGCTGCCATCGTTCGATTTAGTCTGACTTATTATATCCTGTATTTCGCCAGTCAGATTGATTACATCAGTATTTCCCTGCGTATTTATCTGGATGGTATGAGTACTTATCATCTGGAATTATGTTATATCTTTTGGCGTGATTATTTCGAAATTTTCTCTTCCAGTTTCTCTACTTCTTCTTCAAGTTTGGTGTTTCTGAGCCTGAGATTTGCCTTTTCCGTCAGATTAGGGTAATAAGTGAGCAGTTCGTTGATTGTGCTTATTGTCATCTGGTAGTACTTCACTTTCGCAATATCTTCGGCAGCATCTTTGCCGAGTTTTTCGTACGCATCTGCAAGGGTGATCATTGCAGAAGTTACATACTGGTTGTTTTTGTATTTGCTTGGATTGATTCTGGCGACGAGTTTGCTCAGTCTTTTTACGCAGTTTTTGACTCCGCCTTTCATAAATTCTATTTTTCCGGTCAGTGACTCAGCTATAACAGAATTTTCTTCTGTGGACTTATCAAGCTTGCTGACGGAAAGCTCTGCGTTGGAAAGCATCTGTGGATTTTTTTGCGCGTCAATGAGGTAGATGCTTATTTTCATGAGCTCCGCCTTAAATGTGTCTCCGAAAGCCCTTTTGTTTAAAAGATCGAGCACTGTTTTGGTTTCGTTTTTATTCTTGAAGTATTCAATTAGATTAAAATAGATGTTGTCATAAATCTGTGGCTGGAAAGCTGACTCGTATTTTTGAATGAGCTCCTGATATTTCGGAATATCTTTTATCCCATCATAGTAATCCAGTATGGTTATTAGCATTTTGAAAAGCGCGGGTGATGCTTTAAATTCTTCGAGCGATTTGACTATGAAGTCTGAAAATTCAGACTGTTCCTTTTGGTTTTCCAGATATGTTTCCTTGCGTTCGGCAGGCGTCTTGACGAGCTTTGCCTGTCTGATTTTACATGTGATATAAAGATGTGCTGTCTGTGATTTTATCAGATTTTGCGGATCAGCCAGCTGTTTGTTTTTTAATATTCCATCGGTTGCGTCTAGAGCAAATTTAAGTTTGTTCTCGTTAAGATACTGGATTGCTGTGCTGAATTGTGAAGGAATTCCAGGTATGGTTATCAAATCTATTTTGTCTGATGTGACGGTCTCACTTGATTTTCCGCCCTGCTTATATTCAACTCCATTTGCTGTTACATTCACTATTCTGCATTCGATCTCATCTCCTGATGTTGTTTTTATGATGTCTAATAAAATCATTAATAGTAATTTATTCATGACTATTTCCTTGGATCATGCCCGCTAATGTTTTTTTTTAGATCTTCAAAATGTTTCTTGAATCCGAATTTATTGTCATCCCATATTCCTCCGAGTGATTGCTCGTTGCCGTTATAACTTGCCTTGAACTCTTCATATTTGCCGGATTCCCACAGTGCTTTGAGACTGCAGTAGAGGGCGCGATACTCATTTTCCTTGTTTGGAAGTTTGCCCCTGAGAATGGAACTATATTGTGCTATAGCTGCATCATAAGTTTTGTTTTTATCAGCAGATAATTTGTCGCCGAGGGCTTTGGCTTTTTTTACGAGAATATCCCCTTTTAGTATCTCCAGATCAGAATCTTTTTCGAATTTTCCCGGTGCAGTTGCTTTTTTATAGTATTTTTCCGCATCTTCTAATCTTCCTTCGATAAGAGAGCATAAGCCGAGCCTATACTCCAAAATTGCCTGTGTTTGTTTATTTTTCGCGATCTCAGGCGTATCAACGAGACTTTCATATGTTTCCCTGATCTTCTTCGCTTCCTCAGCAAGGGTCTCATCATACTTGTCGAAAATAGTTTTTGGCAGTTTGTTTTCGAATTGTTTGAATTTGAAGTTTGTTATGTTCAGAATATATTCCTGGTTGCTTGAAGTGTCAGCCGCTCCAGAAGTAGAGTCGAGGTAACGCAGGTAATAATTCGTAAACTCATCGTTATAGTAACTCTTTAATTTCTCGTCACTTATTGTCTCGGCAAGCTTTTTTGCGCAATTTGCAAGTGTGATCATTGAAGCGCTGTGTATTTTTTTCATAATTTTTGCCTCTTTAAATATACTGTCGAGCGTCAAAAACTCTCTTTTTGCGCTTTCATAATCCGCAAGTATACAGTTAGCTTCTAGTCTTTTAGATACTATAGACATTTTATATTCCGATTTGCATTGTTCATATTTTGTAAGCGCGCCCTCAGATTTGCTGAGAGCGTCTTGATTTTTCCCTTCTTTAACAAGAACACTTGTTTGGATTGCCACAGCGCTTGCAATTCTATTAATAAGTTCTTTAGATTTGTTTTCAATAGAAGAAGTGATGTTGATGTAATTATCAACAACTTTTATCATGTTTTCTGTTGCGGATTCACCCCTGAGATAAAGCACATATGTGATCCTGAGAATATTGTATTCTGATTCCTCAGCAGACGATTTATCCTTGCTGATTTCTTTCCAGGCTTCAATGCATTCCTTATATTTTTTTGCTTCTTCAAGACCGCGCGCCTTTTCTCTCTGGATTGTTATAGGCGCGTATCCGCTGGACATCAGGAACTGCTTTGTTTTATCGAATTCTTTGTCGATTTCAGGATCTGCTGTAATTTGTTTGATAAGAGATAAGACTTCATATTTGTTTTCGACGGTCTGTTTGAGTATGTCCGGGAAATTTGAATAATTTTTTTCAATTTCTGTAAGAAGCTCAAGAGATTCATAATATTTTCTGAGAGTCCTGTACACGACAGCTGCCATATACAAAGATTCTGCCTGTTTTTTCTTATCAGGATGCTCGGTGAAAAGCTGTTTTAATTTTTTAAGCGCCTGAAAATAATTGTCATTGTCAAAGTCCTGCTTCGCGATAGCAAAGATTTCCTGTGGAGAGGCAATTTCTATATCGTCGAATGATTCCATAATCATTTGTTTCACTTTTTGATCAGAAGTTGATGTGAGGATTTTGTTCAGTAGTTCTTTTGCTTTACTTGCCTGTTCTCCCTGGAAAAGGAGCCTTGCCCGGTTGACATTGAAAGTTATCGTTATAGTAGTGTCATCATTTGCATCGAGTCGCTTTTCAATGTTCTCAGTAATATTAAGCGCGGTTTTCAGTCTTAGAGCGTAGTCATTACGTTTATTAAGACGTTTTAAGAAATTAAGGTATGATATGGTTGTGGTTGAAAAGTTTATTGCGCCGTTGAGTATTACGTATTTCCAGGTCGGTTTATCCACATTTGAAACAAGGAAGTCATCTTCAAGCGGTATGAATTTTTCAAGAGCTTCTCTCCAGAGCGTGTCTGCGCGCTGAACTTCTGACTGTTGGATTCTTGAAGCGATAATGTTGATCGCTTTTCCCATGGCAAAGTACGCTGAATACCATGCTGAGAAAGTCTCTCTTCCGATGTATAAATGTTTGTTCATAAATTCTTTGAGATCTTTTACGATATTTTCGAGTTCTGTGGGATCTTTTATTTGGGAGAAAATTTCCATTTTGTCGACTGAGTTATTAACGTAAAAATATGAGCACAGAACGATCTTGAATTCCTGATTTTCTCCCGCAGGTATCTTACCGATCAAATCTGATGTAAATTTAATAGAGTCATTTATCAGCTGTTCCGCTTCTTCAATCTTTCTCTGATCGTATAAGTACTTGGAAAGCGATTTGTAATTGAACATGAGTTCTTCAATCAAAATGTAGAAAGTGTCATCCGATTCGACATTGCTCATAACTGAAGTTTTCAGTTCTTCCACAGCGGACTTCAAAATAACGATTCTTTTTTCTATATCTTTAACTTTACCTGCGGACGCGATTTTAAGGCTTATCAGCCCTGCTTCAGCCTGGCTCTTTGTTATTTTGTCGGCAGAACCTTTTAATTGGGTAAAAATATTGTCTGCAAGATCAATATACCCATTTGCAACAAGCGTTCTTGCAAGTTCAAGATCTTCCAGTTCTTGTTTATTCTGACTCTGAGCCTGCAGTAAAAGTGTCAACAGGATGAAAGACATACACTGAAATAATAGACGAAAAAAATGCTCGATCAAGTTTTGGTTTACCCGCCTTTCTCAGATCAAAAAATCTGCTATTCCCATCTTTGCGCTGTTTTGATGTTGACTTCAAGAGGGACATCCAGCTTGTATGCAGTTTCCATACTTAGTTTTACTTCGCCTTTAAGTTGGTTGATATCTCTAAGTGGAGCTTCGATCAATATTTCATCGTGAATTTGCATGATTATATTGGTTTTGTATTCTGCAAGGGCTTTATCAAGCTTGATGAGGGCTAGCTTCAATATATCGGATGCTGAACCCTGGATAGGGGTGTTAACTGCAACACGTTCTGCATGTTCCCTGATAGTTTTATTTTTGCTGTCGATACCATTGATGATTCTTTTCCTGTTTAAAATAGTTGTGACAAATCCTGTTTCCCGTGCAGTTTTAAGTGATTGTTCTATGTATGACTTTACCCCTTCATATTTTTTAAAGTATAGCTCGATATATTTTTTGGCGGTTTCTCTGTTTATCTTAAGGCGAAGTGACAGTCCATGCGGAGTGATGCCGTAAATAATACTGAAATTTACTTCTTTTGCCTTTCTTCTCATTTCAGGTGTTATAAGGGTTACTGTTGTTCCAAATATTTCTGCTGCGGTAAGAGTGTGGATATCCTCTCGAGTTTTGAATGCGTTAACAAGAGTTTTGTCTTTGCTCATGTGGGCTAGTATTCTGAGTTCGATTTGCGAATAGTCTGCCATAATGAGATTGGATCCCTCAGGAGCTGTGAAACAGCTTCTGATTTTTGATGCGATTTCTCCTCTGACAGGAATATTCTGCAGATTTGGTTCAGATGTTATGATTCTTCCGGTTGATGAACCAATTTGATTGAACTTTGCATGTATTCTGTTTGTTTTTGGATCTGTTTTTTTGAGCAGAGACTCGACGAACCCTGATTTTAATTTTGACAGTGTTCTGTATTCAAGAAGTGTATTTGGTAACGGATGTAAGCCTGTCAGTTCCTGCAGTGCAAAAACATCCGTCGAGAATCCTGTTTTTGTTTTCTTGGTGGGCTTAAGTCCGATCCTTTTATATAGAACTTCCTGAAGCTGTTTGGGGGAATCAAGATTGAATTCGCATCCTGCCTCGCGGAATGCCTGCTTTTTGAGACGTTCGAGCGATATCTCAAGTTCTGCTGACATCTTATTCAACTCATCAACATTTATTAGCATTCCATGACCGCTCATTTTATAGAGTATCCTGGACACCGGCATCTCAATTTGTTTCATATGGGCCTGTAATCCATTCAATTTATCCCAGGTTGCTTTTTTAATCGTAATTAATGCATTGATGTGATCAGTAACTGAAGGAATAAGCTGATCTCCTGACAGAAATCTAAAGGCATCCTCAATTGTTTCCAGCTTGTCATCCGGGTATAGAAGAAAACAGGCGATTCTTAGGTCTATTAACTCGTTTGATGCGGATTCTAAAATACCTGAGATGTCATAGAAAGTATCGCAATTGAAGATAAATTTTTGGGTATTTTTTTTCAGCAGTTCTATAAGCAGATCCAAATCGACTTTTGCGAACACGTTGTCCGTAGAAATAAAAAAGCTGTTGTTATGACAAATGGCATAGAATGCTGTATTCGAAGGAGCGGATCCTTCAATATTTTCCCATTTGGTTTCTTTCAGTGATGTAAGATTTGCTGCTGGCAGATTTGTGGATGTGGAAGCGCCTAATTTTTGGAGGAGACCTAGAAATCCCAGCTCCCTGAGAAGTGATTCAAATTCTGTGTTATGAATTCCATCTTTCCAGTCCAGGGCTTCAATTGAAATGTTTACAGGAATATCACTTTTAAGTTCTACAAGTTTCAGGCTGGTTTTGAGCAGGTCTGTATGCTGTTGTATAAGATTTCGAAGTCTTTCATTTTTTAATGCTCCCAAATTAGCAGAAAGATTGTCGAGATTTTGGAACTCTTGGAGAAGCTTTGCAGCTGTTTTCTCTCCAACACCCGGAATTCCCGGTATATTATCTGAGGCATCACCCATAAGCGCCAGAAGATGCTTAAGTCTTGAAGGTTCAAGCCCGAATCGTTCGATAACTTCTTTTATGCCGATTCGCCTGTCCTTTACTTCATCGATGACCACAGTTCCTGGATTAGCAGTGTCTGATGAGTCTTTGTTGATAAGCTGGGATAGATCTTTATCTGACGTCACTATATTTACTTCAATTTCATTATTGAATTTTTGCGAAATTGTTGCTATTAAATCATCCGCTTCGAAACCCTCATTTTCTAATGAATGTATTCCCCAGAGCTGAGTGACTTTCTTTATATATGGAATCTGTTCAGCAAGTTCTTCAGGCATTTTTTGCCTGGTTGCCTTGTAGTCTTTATAAATTTCATTACGAAAACTTTTTTTTGCGGCATCGAATACGACGCAAAAATAATCAGGCTTGTATTTATTTTTTAGTTTGAGAAGAATATTGCAGTAGCCTGAGATCGCATTGGTGGGCAGTCCTTTGCTGTTTTGAAGTCTCGGAACTGCGTAAAATGACCTGTATATGATTGATGAAGCATCAATAACAAATAATTTCCTGACCATTTTGCTACTATAGTAATACGATATTGTTGTTCCAACTGTATGAAATATCCCTGCATTGTGCCCTGAGGGCGAATTTTTTTTCAATTTTTTGTTGCAAAATACAGATTATTTCATTTTTTAATCGTCTTAATATATAGATGGTTAAAAACAGTATCAGGGATTCTATGAGAAAGCTTGTAGAAAAGCCGGCTTCTAAGCAGGTTAAGAGATTTAAGCTGTCGTATAAAGGGGCAAAGTACGAAATTGTCTGTAGAGTAAGAGTTAATAATAAAATCGTAGCTATCAGTTAAGCGGCCAGAACTAAATAACTTCCCACATCTATGAATTTAGTAGATGACTTTCACTGA
>JACQRL010000310.1 GCA_016206485.1 Planctomycetota bacterium
AATTTCTAATTTCTAATTGCAAAAATTACAGCTTGTCTGCTACCTGCCTGATATTTGTTCCTATAACCTTTCACCTTTTACCTGATATCTGACTTCTATCTGCTGACTATTTACTGGGATTATCCGGCCAATTTTGTTGCAAATGAGTGTATTGTGGTTCCTTTTTCTTTTCCGAAGATAATTTCTTTCAGACTTCCTTTTTCCATTATATTGAACACGATTATCGGGATTTTATTTTCCATACAGAGTGAAATTGCCGTCAGATCCATTATTTTCAGTCCTTTGTTGATTACGTCGAGATATGAGATTGTTTTATAACGGTGAGCTTTTGTATTTGTCAACGGGTCGGAATCATATACGCCGTCAACCTTTGTTGTCGCCTTTATAAGGACATCGGAGTTAATTTCCGCGGCTTTTAACGCGGCTGCTGTATCTGTTGTGAAGTGAGGACTTCCTGTTCCTGCGGCGAGTATGACTATTCTACCTTTTTCAAGGTGTCTTATAGATCTTCTTCTGATAAAAGGTTCTGCTACCTGCTGTACCTGAAGTGCGGACATAACTCTGGTTTGCGCCCCCCTTTTTTCAAGAGTATCCTGTAGCGCCAGGGCATTTATAACAGTTGCCATCATTCCCATGTAGTCTGCAGTTACGGGCTGGATGGAACTTTTTTTCGAAAGTTCATGTCCTCGCACAATGTTTCCACCGCCAACTACAAGCGCGACCTGAACGCCTGCCTTGAATATGTCTATGATTTCCTCTGAGACTGTCCTGATTTTTTCAGAATTTAATATACCTTCATCTGTATCTCCGATGGTTTCACCGCTGATTTTTACTACAACTCTCTTGAATCTGGGACTATTTTTCATTTGAAGGGGTCTGGGTTTGAGAAGCTTCACACATGACTGTTTCCTTTCCGAGCTCGAATAGCGAAAATCTTGCTACTTTAATGTTTTCTCCAAACTTTCCGATTTTAGATTTAATATAATCTTTAACTGTCCCCTTAAATCTGTCCTGATTTACGAAATCCTGTTCGAGCAGGCATTTTGATTTGATTATGTCTTTGTTGAGTTTTCCTTCCACCATCTTTTTCTGAACTTCTGCGGGTTTGCTAGCGAGAGAATCTTTCAACTGTTCCCTGATTATTTCCTCCTGCTGTTTGATGAAGTTTGGGTCAAGATTATCTTTATCAACTGCCAACGGTTTCATTCCTACTATATGCAGACACAGATCGTGAAGTAACTCCTGGAATTCCGTATTCCTTGCAACAAAATCTGTTTCGCAATCGAGTTCGACAAGCGCTCCGACCCTTCCGTTATGAATATACGTACCGATGAATCCGACGGTTGTGGTTTTTGAGCTGTATTTATCTGCCCTGAGAATCCCCTTTTTCATCAATATCTCGCAGGCTTTATTGATATCAAGATTTGCTTCAGCGAGCGCGTTCTTGCATTCGACGATCCCGGCCCCAGTCATATCTCGAAGTTCTTTGATTTGCTTTGGATCTATGTTCATGCAGTTGCCTCTGTCGCAACCTGCTCCTTGTTTTCAGGGGCTATATCCTTCTTTCCATAAAGTATTGCGTCGACCAGTACTGTTACGATTTTATTAACAGCATTCATTGAATCATCGTTGCATGGGATTGAGATATCGATTCCTGTCGGATCGGTATCTGTGTCGATAAGGCCTATTACGGTGGCGCCTATTTTTTTGGCTTCCCTGACGGCGGTGTACTCGAGCCCCGGATCGATTATTATAACTACATCCGGAAGTTTTGTTAGTGTCAGGATCCCTCCCAGATTTCTTAGAAGTCTTTTTTTATCTCTCTGGATAAGTGACTTCTCTTTTTTTGTAAGCTTCTCAATCTGGCCGCTTTCCTCAAGATTGTTTATTTGTTCAAGTCTTTTGACGCTTCCTTTTATTGTAGTGTAATTAGTCAGAAGTCCGCCGGGCCATCTTTCTGCAACGTATGGGATTCCGGCCCTTTTTCCTTCATTTTCTACAAGGCTTTTGAGCTGTTTTTTGGTGCCAAGGATTAAAAGTTGCTTATTGAGCTTGCTCATTTCAACTAAATAGTAGGCTGCCTCAATGATACCTTTTATGGTTTTCCTTATGTCTATTATGTGTACCGAGTTCTTTTTACTGTGAATAAATGGAAGCATTTTCGGATGCATATTGCTCACCTTATGCCCGAAATGTATCCCTGCCTTTAAGAGCTCTCTAACGGAGAGCTTCTTCAAAAATGGATATAATTTTGCCATTTAGTTCAAGTATTGTATGGGTTTGGTTTTAAATAGCAAATAATTTGTACCACACCTTTGTTTTCCAAGCGCGTAATCCATAAAAAAGTGGAGTGATGAACGAATTTTGGGTTGTGGGTTTATGCGCCTTGTCCTGTTCTTACTGTCAGACTGTATCTGGAAGGAGCTTTAAAGGACTGTCGAATAAAGTTGCTTTATTTTCTATGGGATATCTTTGCAGGATCAAGTTCATTGTTTTGATTTTATTTCTCCTTCCTGCTGTGGTACTGGGAGAATTTTCTACTATTCCTGAAGAAAACAATATTGTTTCATCTCCTGTATATAATGAGGATCAGGTCACGGTTGCCAAGAGCTATCGTAATGGAGTGGTTGATAAAATTCACTGTGTCTGGATAGTTGAAAGCGGCGCGGATAACGGACTGGGATATCAGTCAATGGATACAAGGGGCAGTACGACATATTTGGAGCCAAGGATTTTTAATCTGAGTCTGAACCAAAAACGAAATCCAAGATGCGCTATTCTCCAAACAGATGAAATGAATGAGTGGCTTTTTATTGTTTATGAGGAATATTCAAGCAATTGGGATATAAAAGCGATGAGCATCAATTTATCTGGATCAACGGCTGAGCCTCTACAGTTTGATATATGTGTTCGCACGACAGATCAATACGGGATTCAGATATCGCCTGTAAGCGCGAGCCATATTATTATTGCCTGGACTGATGAACAGAATGGCACGGCAAACAAGGACGTTTATGCTTCAAGTGTCGAGTTGCTTGTTCCCGAAACTTTTCAGTTTTCGTGGACTGAAAATGGAATGCCAATCTTTGAAACCTTGGGAAATGAAATTAATCCCAAGGTAGCTGCATATTCAGACGGAGTTTTCTTCGCATGCCAGTCTGATGAGAGCATTGATTATGACGTAAAACTGGTGAGATATGGGTTGCAAGGGCAGTATCAATGGACTGAAGAATTTAATGACGGTTTAAATAATGATGAAATCAATCCTGAGATTCTGATTGTTCAAGAAACCACTCTTTCAATCATAATAGCATGGCAGAAGGAAGGCAACGGTTATGATATTTATGCAGAAAAGGTCACAGAAAGCGGAGATCGAATGTGGAATGATAGTGGTAATGGAGTGGTTGTCACTGAGGCATCCGGAGATCAAATCAATATTTCTATAGAGCAATATCAGGCCCCAACAGATGAATTTGGCGCTGCGTTTGCCTGGGAAGATAATCGAGAAGGCAATTTCGATATTTACATGCAGATTATTGATGAAAGCGGACAGAGGGTTTTAAAGTCTCCAAGTACAACCGAGGTGTTTGAAGGTGTTTTAGTTTATGGCAATAGCATAAGTGGTCAGCAGATTAACCCCATCATAGTGATTTCATCACCTTTATGCAGGGAGTCAAGAGGGTACGTCATAAGTTATGAGAACAGTTCTGAAGGGAATATTGAAGTTTCAAGGGTTGATATAGGAGATGATAACTATCCGAGCTATTGTTGGAATGATCCAGTTGTCGGTGTGTGTACAGCAGAAGGGACCCGGAGTAACGTTCATGCAGTCCAGATATCATATGACAGCATTATATATTTTTGGGATGATGAACGTGTACCCGGTCAGAAAGATATTTACGCACAGCGGGTAAATTGGGATGGGACATTGCGTAGCGAGCCTGATGCTCCTACAGCTGAGTTGGGAAGCGTTACCAGCTCAGAGGTCGTAATCAACTGGCGCAGCATATCGCTTGTAGTAACCGGTTTCCACGTTGACAGGAGCAACAATCCGGATTTTCCGCAAAATCAAAATTTTGTAAGATCAACTGTTTCCTCAGATAGAAGAACCAGATCAGACAGAGACATTGCGCCCGGCAGCAGATATTACTACAGAGTCGGCACTTTTAACGATCTGGGTGTATCATTCAATCCTAATAATGTACTGCGGGCTGATGTCCCAAATATAGCGGGATGTGTTCCTTTACCCCCGACGAATTTAACGGGAGCTCTTATCAGGGATGAGATATTGTTAAGATGGGAGGATAATTCAAATAACGAGGATGGATTCAGGATTTATATACAACGAATTGTAAACAGACAGAATGAATTTGTCGAAATGGTCAATGTGCGCTCGAACGAGGCCTTGATTCCTATAAGCGCGCTTCCGCCACCTATAGAGAGCATGTATACATTTGCAGTTGCCGCGTATAACAGATGCGGAGTATCTGATAAACAATTTGTTTCAGTCGGTTTTCAGAACTCTCCAACAAACAAATCGATATACATCCCTAATCTACCCAACATACCTGCAACTATATTGCTTAAGAGTGGTCATATAAAAAAACCAAGAGGTGAAATGAATAGTTTATGTTATATATTAACCGCGGTCAGCGCTGACAACAACCGGTCGAATTTGCATACATTTAAATTTTTTAGAAGGAACTATTTGCAATTATTTGCGAGTGGAAGGATGTTTTCAGATTCTTACCGCCTGCTTGCTCCGAATGTTGCAGGAATTGCCAGCGCGCAAAACAATACAAGAATCGTCGCAGGTATAATACTGACACTGCTTAACCCAGTTTATGCTGTCATATTTATTTCAATACTGTTTTTGCCAAGGATTTATTAGATGATTCTAAGTTGACAACCGGTTGCTATCTATTCCTATAACCTTTCACCTATTAC
>JACQRL010000311.1 GCA_016206485.1 Planctomycetota bacterium
AAGATTAACCCAAAAGAAATTAAAGGTATTGGTTTATCCGGACAGATGCTTGGGGCAGTAATAATAGATAAGAATCATAATCTCATCCGTCCGGCAATAATATGGGCAGACCAACGAACTATTTCTCAATGTGAAATAATCAGACAGAGGATTTCAGAAGATAAATGCTATAGAATAACTGGTAATCCTATTGCTACGGGTTATACTGCTCCTATTCTTCTCTGGCTAAAGGAAAATGAACCTGAGAATTATAAAAAGATACACAAGTTTTTATTAGCCAAGGATTTCATTCGCTTAAAATTAACCGGAATTGTTGCTACCGAACCGAGTGATGCTTCTTCAACATTACTTTTTGATACGTTCAGGAGAAGATGGTCAACAGAAATCCTTTCAAGGCTGGATATTCCGGAAGGAATCCTTCCCCGGATTTATGAGTCATTAAGTGTAACTGGTGAAGTTACTGCCAAGGCAGCTAAAGAGACCGGGTTATGCGCGGGCATACCTGTAGCCGGCGGCGGGGGGGACCAGCCAGCAGGCGCGGTTGGTTTGGGTCTTGTAAAATCAGGAATGGTAGTATCTACGATTGCCACCGGTGGTCAGGTAAACACTTGTGTTGAAGAAGGTATTACGGATTTTGATGGCAGAAGGGTTCATACTTTTCGTCATGTAATTCCTGGCAGAATGCTTCTGGATAGTGGGACGCTAACTGCAGGTGAATCTCTTCGCTGGTTCAGGGATAATTTTGGTCAGACAGAAAAGGTTATAGGGAAGGAAACAGGTCAAAATGACTTTGAATTACTATGCCGACAGGCTGAAAAAATTACAGTTGGGAGTGAAGGATTGATTTTTCTGCCTTATCTTGCAGGAGAACATACTCCTCATATGGACCCTTTGGCAAAAGGGGTTTTTATAGGATTTACTCAGCATCATTCCCGTGCACATTTTATTCGGAGTATTATGGAGGGAGTTGTCTATTCACTCCGGGATTGTCTTGAGATCTATAAGGAATTAGGATTTAAAATTGACAGGGTTCTTATTGCCGGAGGTGGTGCCAAGAATCCATTATGGCGGCAGATACAAGCCGATATTTTTGGGAGAGACCTTTGGGTAAGTAATATTGAGGAACATTCACCTTATGGTGCAGCAATTATTGCTGGGGTATCTTGCGGCATTTTTAAAGATATAGAACAGACATGTCAAAAATTCGTAAGATACACCTTGCAGACAAGTTATGTAAGGGAAAATTCAGAAATATACAATAATTATTTTCAAATATATCGGAAGGTTTATCCAAGGCTAAAAGATATATTTATTGAATTGGAGAATAAGGCAAATGTTCAAAAATAAAAGAAGGATAGTTGATTTGTCTCACACTATGGAATCAGGGAAGGAAAGGTATGGACTTGAAACAAAACGGTATTTTGTAGATGAACTCTGGCCAGAATATACAAGAAACCCAAAAGATTGGTATATAGTTCATCAGATAAGCCTTAACAGCCATATAGGCACACATATTGAAATGCCGCAGCACTATTTTAAGAAGGGAAAAGATGTAGTCCAGATGCCTCTTGAAAGATTGGTTGGTGAAGCAATATGCCTCAAATTTACCAATAAAAAAGCTGGAGAGGCAATTGATGTTGATGATTTTAAACCCATTAGCAAAAAAATCAATAAAGGTGACATAGTCTTTATAAATACAGGCTGGCACAGGTATTATAATACTGAAAAATCCCATTATCGCCCTTTTCTTACTATTGGGGCCATACGATGGCTTATTGACAAGAGAATAAGTTGCCTTGGTGTTGACCTTACCGGAATTGAGCCCAAAGGTGGAAGAAAAACCCAACCCAACCATAAAACCCTCTTCAAGAATGATATTCCTCTGATTGAGGCATTGGCGAATTTAGATAAGTTAAGAAAACAAAGATTTATTGCCGTTATCTTGCCTCTTGCCATAAAGGGACTTGAAGCCTGTCCGGTGAGAGTAATTGCTATAGAATAAGTGACCAAGGACGGAACAACGATGATAATTATAGAATCAGAAGGAGCTTAATTGAAAAGTGCAGAATAAATCCCTTGACTATAGACAAATGAAAAGAATGTACCGGAAGATGTATGAAATCCGCCTTTTTGAAGAGACGCTCTATGAGATTTACCTGAAAGAGCCGATGCCAGGGGCAATGCACCAGTGCACAGGTCAGGAAGCATGTGCAGTAGGCATCTGTGAGAACCTCAATGGGGACGATTATGTTACCAGCACCCACCGTGGTCATGGCCATTATCTGGCTAAGGAAGGAGATTTGAATAAACTGATGGCTGAGATGTATGCTAAAGAGACAGGTTGCTGCCACGGCATGGGCGGTTCTCTGCATGTAGCTGATTTCAGTGTCGGCATGTTAGGGGCAACCGGCATCGTAGGAGCTGGCATCCCGATATCTGCTGGAGCAGGGCTTTCAATCAAACTCAGGAAGACCAAACAGGTAGTAGTCTGTTTCTTTGGAGATGGTGCTTCTAACCAGGGTGCATTTCACGAAGGCATTAACTTAGCTTCCATCTGGAAGTTGCCGGTAATATTTGTTTGTGAAAATAATCTTTATGGCGTTTCCACGCATATTACCAGTGTTATTACAGTAAAAAATGTTGCTGATAGAGCATCAGCCTATGGTATACCCGGTATAGTAGTGGACGGGAATGATGTTCTGGCAGTATATGAGGTAGCACAGGAAGCGATAAATAGAGCAAGGGAAGGTAAAGGCCCTACTCTTATTGAATGTAAGACATATCGTCATCGCGGTCATTCAAGGTTTGACCCTGCTATTTACCAGCCCAAAGAAGAGAAAGAAGAATGGTTTAAGAATGACCCTATATTACATTTCAAGAGATACCTTGTTGATAAAAAAATCGCTTCAGAAGATGAGATTAAAACCATTGAAAAAGAAGTAGTAGCAGCGATGGAAGAAGCAGTCAGATTTGCTAAGTCAAGTCCTGACCCTGCTCCAGATTCAGCAGCAAGATATACTTATGTTCAGGAAGATATAATACTATGAAGATTATTGGTATGGCTGAGTCTGTCCGTCAGGCACTACGGGAAGAAATGGCCAGGGATAATAGAGTCTTTTTATTAGGAGAGGATATTGGCCGTTACGGCGGTGCCTTCCGTGCCACTCTGGGCTTGATAGATGAATTTGAAGAAGAGCGGGTAAGAGATACCCCTATTTCTGAATCTGCAATAATAGGAGCAGCATTAGGGGCAGCCTTGACCGGCATGCGGCCTGTAGCAGAGATACAATATTCTGACTTTCTGCTATGTGGTATGGACCAGTTAGTTAATCAGATAGCCAAGATTAGATTGATGACTGGCGGCCAGGCAAAAGTTCCATTAGTTATAAGAGCGCCTATTGGTACGCTGCGGGGTGGGACGCAGCACTGTCAGAGTCTGGAGGCATGGTTTATGCATGCCCCAGGGCTAAAGGTAGTTATCCCTTCCAGTGCTTATGACGCTAAAGGGTTACTTAAGAGTGCTATTCGTGATGATAACCCGGTACTATTTTTGGAGCATTCCGCTCTTTACGG